>JBGTCW010000554.1:0-1655 GCA_041748635.1 Ilumatobacteraceae bacterium
AAGGCCTTTGCTGGTCCACTGGCGTTGTGTTTGTCTGTTATAGCGGGTTGACCGGCGGCGACTGCATCCCGATCGCCGCCGACCTGTCGGGGCTGGCCGGCGCCGAGGCGCTCGCCGGCACGATCGGTGAGCGGGAAGACCATCTGGACATCCTCGTCAACAATGCCGGTCAGGCGTGGGGCGCATCGCTCGAGGAGTTCCCCGAGAAGGGTTGGGACCGCGTCCTGGCCGTCAACGTGAAGGGTCCGTTCTTCGTCATCCAACAGCTCCTCCCGCTGCTGGAGGCGGCCGGAACCGCCGACGACCCGGCTCGCGTGATCAACATCGGCTCGATCGACGGGTTGCGACCGCCGCGCCTCCAGACCTATTCGTACAGCCCGTCGAAGGCGGCGATCCACGCCATGACCCGACAGCTCGCAGCCGAACTCGCCCCGCGCAACATCATCGTGAATGCGATCGCTCCCGGGCCGTTCCCGACCTGGATGCTGTCGACCGGGATCGGCGGTGGCGGTGACGTGGAGAACACGGATTGGGACGCGCTCGGCACGACCAACCCTCGTGGCCGCGTCGGGACCCCTGAAGACATCGCCGGCCTTGCGATCTTCCTGTCGAGTCGCGCCGGTGCGTTCACGGTTGGCGAGATCATCACCTGCGACGGGGGCCTCGTCGTCAGCTGAAGCCGTGACCGCGGCGTTGGCGCGCGGCGACGACCCGGCAGACTGTCGACCATGTCGCTGCCGCCCCCCGTGGCGTTCCCCCTGCGCATCCAGGGCCTCACGAAGTGGTTCGGTGCCACGCTCGCGCTCGACGCGCTCACGCTCGACGTGCCGGCGGGGAGCTGCTTCGGGCTGGTCGGCCCGAATGGCAGCGGCAAGTCGACCACCCTCCGCTCGGTCATCGGGCTCGTCCGCATCGACGCCGGCATCATCCAGGTCGGTGGACACGACGTGTCGACCGAGCTCCGACTCGCACGCTCGAAGATGGGGGTGGTCCTCGATCCACTCCAGCTGTTCGAACGGTTGACGGCCACCGAGTTCCTGCGCACGATCGGCGAGCTCCGCGGTCTCGACGCCGACCTCGTCACCGAACGGACGGCCCAGCTGTTGACCACACTCCAGCTCGCGGACGACGCCGACCGCCAGATCGCCGGATACAGCCACGGGATGCGCAAGAAGACCTCGCTCGCAGCGGCGTTGCTCCACCGTCCGCGGTTGCTGCTCCTCGACGAGCCGTTCGAGGGCGTCGACCCGGTATCGGCGCGGACGATGCGATCCATGCTCGACCGTTTCCGCTCGGGTGGCGGCACCGTGGTCTTCTCGAGCCACGTGATGGATCTCGTCGAGCGCCTGTGCGACCACATCGCCGTCATCCATCAGGGCCGCGTGGTCGCCAGCGGCCCGACCGACGAGCTGCGCAACGGCCGCCGTCTGGAAGACGCCTTCATCGACGTCGTCGGTGGCAGCGAGGTCGACGATCACGCGCTGGCGTGGCTCGGTTGACGGCCCAGGTGATGGGGCGACTGGTCGCGACCTTCATCCGTTTGCGGTGGCGGCTGCTCCGCGGCGCTATCCGTCACGGCGGCGCCGAACAGGTCGGTGCGATCGTGTCGACCGTCGCGTCTGCCCTGTTCGGTGTCGGCGTCGGTGCCGCAGTGC
>JBGTCW010000555.1:0-6959 GCA_041748635.1 Ilumatobacteraceae bacterium
CCCTGCTCGACCATGCCGGCGAAGCCGTGCACGATCCCGGCCCACACGCCGCCGGCGTTGGCGACGTGCACGCCCTCGGCGGTGTTGTGGTGGGAATCGCACAGGTCGAGATACAGCGCACGGGTGAAGTATTCGAGCGCCAGGTCGTCGTAACCGACCTCGGCCGCGACGACGGCTTGCACGCACGACGACAGCGACGAGTCGCCGGTGGTGATCGGGTCGTAGAAGTCGAAGTTGCGGCGCTTCTGCTCGACGGGGAAGCGTTCGGACCGCAGGAACATCGCCAACACGACGTCGGCCTGCTTCAACACCTGGTGGCGGTAGATCACCAGCGGGTGGTAGTGCAGCAGGAGCGGGAACTGCTCCGGCGGGGTCGCCTCCCAATCCCACGGTTCGAGCTGGAGGAACTCGGAGTCCTGCGGGTTGATCCCCAAGTCGTCGTCGAAGGGGATGAACATCGCGTCAGCGGCGGCGTCCCAGTCGTCGAGTTCCTGCAGCTCGAGATCGGTGGCGCGGCGCAGCGCAGCGAACGCGTCCGGGCTCCATTCGGCCAGGAAGCGGACGGTGCGCGCCGCGTACCGGAGATTGAACCGGGCCATCACGTTCGTGTAGAAGTTGTCATTGACCACGGTCGTGTACTCGTCGGGTCCGGTGACACGGTGGATGTGGAACGTCCGGCCGCCGTTCTGCCCGAAGAAGCCGAGATCGGCCCAGAGCCGAGCGGTCTCGACAAGGATCTCAGCGCCCTCGTGCGCCAGGAACTCGATGTCGCCCGATGCTTCGAGGTACCGCCGCAGGGCGAGCACGACGGCCGCGTTGATGTGGTACTGCGCAGTGCCGGCGGCGTAGTAGGCCGAGGCCTCCTCGCCGTTGATCGTCCTCCACGGGTACAGCGCGCCCACCTGGCTCAGCTCGCGTGCGCGTGTCCGGGCTGCGTCGAGCATCTGCCAGCGGAATCGGACGAGCTTCCTCGCCGCCTCGGGCATCGTGTAGGCGAGGAACGGGGCGACGTACACCTCGGTGTCCCAGAAGTAGTGACCGTCGTAGCCGCCACCGGTGACACCCTTCGCGGCGATGCCCTGCTGTTGTGTCCGAGCGGAGGCCTGGGCGAGCTGGAACAGGTTCCAGCGCAGCGCCTGCTGGGCTCGATCGTCGCCGCGGAGCTCGATGTCGGATGCGGTCCAGAACTCGTCGAGCCACTCGCGTTGGCCGGTCACGATCTGCTCGATTCCGTCGGCTTCGGCCCGGGCAAGTGTCCGCGAGCACCGGTCGGCGAGCTCCTCGGCCGGCACGCCGTTCGAGGAGTGGTACGACACCAGCTTGGTGATCTTGATCGGGTCGCCAGGCGTGGCGCGGATCGTGAACACCGTCTTGGCGAGGTCGTCGCCGACCTCGGTGCTCACCTCGACCTGGCAGGAGGTGTCGATGGCATGGCGCGTACCGCACGCGAGCGTCATTGCGCTGTTCGCACAGCGGTAGCCGAGGACGATTTCGTTGCCGCGCTCGCGCCGCAATTTCGGCTCGAGCACCCGGTGGCCGAACTTTCGCGACTTTCGCGGATCTCGTCCCTCGCCGAGTGCGGCAGCCTCGACGTGGTACTCGTCCTCGCCGTCTTGACGGTTGAGGAGCTGCGACGACACGACGACGGGAGCCGCTGCGTCGAGCAGCGTGATCTCGAACGTCATAACAGCCAGGTGGCGGTGCACGAAGCTCACCATGCGCTGTGAATTCACTCGCACACGCTTGCCCGCAGGCGTGCGCCAGATCATGTCGCGGGTGAGCGCTCCGGCGCGGAAGTCGAGGGCTCGCTCGTAGCTGTCGAAGTCGGCGCCCGTGAACAGCAGGGGCTCGTCGTCGACGTACAGCTTGATCAGCTTGGCGTCGGGAACGTTCACGATGGTCTGGCCGGTGGTAGCGAACCCGAACGCGTCCTCGGCGTGCAAGATCGGCCAGGTCTCGTGGAACCCGTTGAGGTAGGTGCCGTGGCTGTGCGCCACGCGACCCTCCTCCGGGTTGGCCCGCATCCCGAGGTACCCATTACCCAGCGCGAAGAGCGTCTCGGTGACCCCGAGATCGTCACTCGAGTACTCGCGTTCCACGAGGCGCCACGGCTCGACGGGGAACCGATGCTCGGGCAGCCCCTGCGGCGGTGGGAGGCGGTTCACGCGAGCAGCTCCGCGAGGTCGTCGACGACGAAGCTGGCGCCGTGTTCGAGCAGCGCCTCGACACCGGCACCCCGGTCGACGCCGATCACGACGGCGAAACCTCCGGCGGCACCCGCTGCCACTCCGGACACGGCGTCTTCGACCACTACCGCACGGTGCGGCTCGATCCCGAGTTGCCGCGCGGCGTGCAGGTACATGTCGGGAGCCGGCTTGCCGTCGATCCGCTCCGCCGCCGCAACGACACCGTCGACGACCACCTCGAATCGCTCGCCGAGGCCAGCGGCACGAAGGACCGTCGCCGCGTTCTTCGACGACGACACGATCGCCGAGTCGATACCGGCGGTATCGAGCAGGTCGAGCGTCGCGATCGACGCCGGGTACGGCTCGATGCCGTCGCGTGCGAGCACCACGTTGAACAGTTCGTTCTTCCGGTTACCCATCGCGCAGACGGTGTCGACGCCCGGCTGATCGCCAGGCTCGCCCTCGGGCAACGAGATCGAACGTGAGGCGAGGAACGATCGAACGCCGTCGTAGCGGGGCTTGCCGTCGATATAGCGGAGGTAGTCGTCCTCGGTGTAGTCGTACGCGGCGAACAACTCGCCCCATGCGTGCTCGTGGATCTCGGCCGTCGGGGTGATCACGCCGTCGAGGTCGAACAGCACGGCGTCGTGGGCTCGCCAGTCGAAGTCCGCCGCAGGATGTCGCACCGGCGTCAGGTTAGACAGCCGTCGCTCCACCGTCACTCATGGTGGACGCTGCGACTGCGTCGGCCTTGAGCTGCTTGTAGTCGAGCTTGCCATTCGCCGCGCGTCCGATCGTGGTGACCGTCACGACGCGCTTGGGGGCCTTGTACGCGGCCAAGCGGGCCTTGACGTGAGCGATCAACTCAGCGCTGTCGATGACGGCGTCGGCATGCGGCTCGACGAGCGCCGTGATCGCTTCACCCCACTTCTCGTCGGGGAGGCCGACCACCGCGGCGTCGGCCACGCTCGGATGAAGCTTCAGGCACTCTTCGACCTCCTCGGGGTACACCTTCTCGCCGCCGGTGTTGATGCACTGGCTGCCTCGCCCGAGCAGCGTGACCGTGCCGTCGAGCTCGACGGTGGCGTAGTCGCCCGGGATCGAGTAGCGCTCGCCCTCGATCACCACGAACGTCTGGGCGGACTTCTCCTCGTCCTTGTAGTACCCGATGGGCGTCCGCCCCTTCAGTGCGACGCGTCCCAACTCTCCCGAACCTGCGATCACGTCGCGGCCGTCGTCCGTCACGACGCGCGATGTCGGGCTCAACACGAACTTCGCCGTCTCGGTTGTGGAGTCCGACGTCGTGGTGTTGGTGGCCATGCCGATGGCCTCGCTCGAGCCGAGCGAGTCGACCATGATCAGACGAGGGTTGTGGCGCAGCAGCCCGTCCTTGGACTCTTTCGACCACATCACCCCCGACGACACGATGACGCGCAGCGTCGAGATGTCCCATCGATCGGGTTCGGCGTCGAGCGCTCGCAGGATCGGTTTGGCGAACGCGTCGCCGACGATCGACGTCGAGTTGATCCCGTGGCGCTGGACGTCGTCGAGGAACTCCTCGGCGCTGAAGTGGCGACCCTCCATGGTGGTGATCGACCCGCCGATCATCAGGTTGCTGAGCGCGTTGAACAGCCCGGTGCCGTGCATCAGCGGCGCGGCGGGCATGTTGCGAGGGCCCGCCTTGCTGACGCGGTTCGCCACCGCGTCGAGGTCTTGCTCGGGCGGCATCCGCTGCTTGTTGTTGGCGTCGAGGACGCCGAAGAGGTCGTCTTGGCGCCACATGACGCCTTTGGGCATGCCCGTGGTGCCGCCGGTGTAGAGCAACAGGAGATGGTCGCCGCTGCGACCCCATGATCCCTCGACGTTCTGGTCGGTGCCGGCGGCGGCGGCGGTCTCGTACGGCGTCGCCCACGACGGGCACGGGCCGCTGGCGTCGTCGACCCACAGCCACGTGCGGACCTTCGGGACACGGTCGCGGATGGTGGCGCACTGGTCGGCGAAGGTGCCGTGGAAGACGACGGCGGTGGCGTCGGCGTTGTCCCACAGGTAGACGAGCTCGTCGCTGGCGTACCGGTAGTTGGTGTTGACCACGGCGAATCCCGCCTTGAACGCAGCGAAGATCGACTCGAGGTACTCCGGGCTGTTGTAGAGGTACTGCGCGACCTTGTCCTGCTCCGCCGATTCGGGTCCGAGCAGTGCGGCGGCGATGCCGTTCGCCCGCCGGTTGAAGTCGGCCCACGTGTGCGTGCGGGCACCCTGCTGCTGGGCGAGGGCATCGGGGATCTGCGTCGCCACCGTCTCCCACAGGTCCGCGAAGTTCCAGCCGGTGTCAGTCGTCGTCACGCCGCCGAACGTAGCCGCGGCCCCCCGTGCCCTGGGCAACGGGGACCGCGCGGAACCGGGTCAGGTGGGTGGGCCTTGGAGGAGGCGGTCGTAGGCGGCGGTCACCGGCGAGTGCTCTGCCATTGCGTCCCACATCGACTCGATCCACCAGGTCGCTCCGGCGTCGGCGTAGGCGGCGGGCGAGTGCTGGGCCATTGCACCCTCGACGATGATGTCGACGTCGTCGCCGGGTCGGCTGACGTCGAGCTGCGACCGGAGCTCGGCGACCTCGTCGAGATGCGGTTGGCGGGCCCCGCCGTCACCATCGAGTACCTGGGGGATCACGCCGTCCCACCTCGACGCACGAGCGAGCGACTTCGGATGGCCGAGCGCCGCGACGCACCAGATCGGCACTCTCGGTTGCTGCACCGTGTTGCCGATCGTGGGGAACTCGGTCGGTCGGACGGTGTAGTGCGCGCCGTCGTAGCTGAATGGCTGGCCTGCCCACAGCCCGCACATGATGTCGAGCGTCTCGTCCATCAGCTCCGCTCGCGTGCGGCGATCGCATTCCTCGCCGAACGCCTCGAATCCCGAGTCGATCGCTCCGAGTCCGACCGACAGGATGACCCGTCCGGCGGAGATCCGGTCGACGGTGGCTACCTGGCTCGCGAGTTCCCACGGGCGCCGACGCGACGGTGGCGTCAGGAGCGTGCCGAGGCGAATCTTCGAGGTCCGCACGGCGGCAAGGCCGAGCGAGATCCAGGCGTCCACGCCCCACACGGGTTCCCAGACGAAGAGGCCGTCCCAGCCTGCGTCCTCGGCCGCGGCAGCCAGATCGCCGATGTCCTCGGCGTCGCCCCACGGGACCACGAAGCCGAACTTCACACCATGGACCGTAGACCCTGTGGGGAAGTCGTGCACGTGGTCGACAGCGGTTCGGTCAGAATGTCGGCATGACCGGCGAGATCGTGCCCGACGACAAGGACTGGACGTGGGTGCTCGAACGGCCATGTCCAGAGTGCGGCTTCGATGCGGCTACGATCGATGTCCAACGCGTCGGCGAGATGATCCGGGACAACGCCGGTGCGTGGGTCGACGTCTTGCGCGGGGACGAGGGCCCGCTGAGGGCCCGTCCGGCAGCCGATCGCTGGTCGACGCTCGAGTACGCCGCTCACGTGCGCGATGTGTTCGTGCTGTTCCACGAGCGACTCTCGTCGATGCTCGACACCGACGATCCGCTCTTCGCGAACTGGGACCAGGACGCCACCGCCGTCGAATCGAGGTACCACCTACAGGATCCGCACCAGGTGGCCGTCGAGCTCCGCGGTGCCGCCGAGGGTTTGGCTGGCGCCTTCGACCGTGTCGAAGGCGCCCAGTGGCATCGACCCGGACGCCGGTCCGACGGGGCGTCGTTCACGGTCGAATCCTTCGCCCGCTACCTCATCCACGATCCCGTCCACCATCTCTGGGATTGCGGGGTGCCCCTACAGTCGAGCCCATGACGAGCGCACCATCCATCGTCGAGGCGGCACGGGGGCTTGCCGGCGTGATCGGGGCGAACGCTGACGACGGTGAGCAGAATCGACGGCTTCCTCTCGAGACGGTCGAGGCGCTCACGGACGCCCAACTCATGCGGATGTGTGTGCCGCAGGTGTACGGCGGCCCCGAGGTCGATCCGCTGACGCTCGTCGAGGCGATCGAAGCGGTCGCTCACAGCGACGGCGCTGCCGGCTGGTGCGCGATGATTGCGTCGACGACGTCGTCGATGGCATCGCTGCTCCCGGCCGAGGCCGCTCGCGAGATCTACGGCGATCCGGCAGCGGTGACCGGTGGCGTGTTCGCGCCGAACGGTCGTGGGGTTGCAGCGTGTCACAACGGAGTCGACGGGTTCGAGGTGACCGGCCGGTGGGCGTGGGGGAGCGGGACCCAGCACTGCCGGTGGGTGCTCGGCGGGGTGCTGTGCGACGACGACACGTTCCGTCTGTGCTGGTTTCCGCAGGCGGATGTGACCTTTCACGACACCTGGTTCACGTCGGGGATGCGCGGTTCCGGCTCGCTCGACTACTCGGTGGACGCGGCCTTCGTCCCGGCATCGCGGACGATCCAGCCCGCGGTGACGCCCCCGGTCGTGCGCACTGCGCTGTCTGCGTTCCCGAACTTCACGCTGCTGGCGGCGGGCGTGTCAGCGGTCGGTCTCGGTATCGCCAGACGCGCACTCGACGAACTCGTCGAGCTGGCCCAGGGAAAGAAGCCGCAGTACTCCTCCAAGACGCTCGCCCAGAGCAGCTTCACGCAGATCGAGCTGGCGCGAGCCGAAGCGGCGCTGCGTTCCGCCCGTGCGTTCCTGCTCGATGAGCTGCGATCGGCGTGGACGGTGGCCCTCGCAGGCGAGGTGGTCAGCATCGAGGCGCGGACCGGGATCCGTCTCGCCGCCACCCACGCGGCGACGGT
>JBGTCW010000556.1:0-5087 GCA_041748635.1 Ilumatobacteraceae bacterium
CTGGGTGCGTTCGGCCGACGGAGCGTCGCGTCCCGCCCACAACTCCTCTTCGACCTCACCCATCGCCTCGAACAGGAACGCCCGAGCGGCGCGGAGCGTCGCCTCGCCCTCACCCATGCGCTGCTGCGCGATGGGTCGGTCACGCAATGGCGTACTCGACAGCATGGGCGTCTTCGCGTTCGCGAGCAGGGCGAACTCGTCGAGCGCTCCGCGGGCGACGCCGATCGCCACAGCGGCCTTGTTGTAGGCCAGCCGTAGCGGCACGGGAATGCGGTACACGGGGTTCTCGTACAGCGGCGGGACCGTGACGAGGTCGACCTGTGCGAACCGCTCGGGCACGACACCGCCCTCGGTCACGACGTCGTGGCTGCCCGACCCACGCAGACCGGCGACGTCCCACGTGTCGAGGATCTCCCACTGATCGCGGTGCAGCATCCAGAGTTTCATCGTCGGCACACCATTGGTGAGGCGGATGTCGTCACCGTCGAACACCGGAGCCACCATGAAGCACCAGGTGGCGTTGTGGCACCCGCTGATGAAGGTGGTGTGAGCCCAGATGCGGTAGCTGCCGTCGGGCTGGGCGACCGCTCGCGACGGCGTTGTCCCCGGGCCGCCCCCGCCGCACATGATCACCTGCGGGTTGGCGAGGTACACCTCGTCCGCGAGATCCTTCGGCATGCCGCCGGCGGCCATCGCGTTGATCTCCGAGCCGAGCATCACGTTCCAGCCGACTGAGGCGTCGATGGCCGAGATCGCCTCGAGCACCTCGATCGTCGTGCCGACCGAGGCGTCCTCACCGCCGAGTTCGCGAGGGATCGTGAAGCGGAAGAACCCCGCATCGACCAACTCGTCGATGACGAACGGCGGGCAACGCCGGAGCTGTTGCGCCTCGTCGCCGCCGCGGCGGATGACGTCGGCAAGGTCGGCCACGCGATCGAGCAGATCGCGGCCGGTGGCGGCGCTCGATGTCGACCCTTCGTCGGTGATGACTGCCATGTCCACGACCCCCATTTCTGTCTCGTTCGTTGACGTCGTCGTTATTGATCGAAAAGTTAATTCATTCGGTCGGCCGTGATGGAGTCGGCGCTGTCCACCGACCGTCAGGCGGGGAGTTGGATCGCCTTGGTCTCGAGGAACTCGTCGAGACCGGCGCGCCCGAGTTCGCGCCCGTTGCCTGAGGTCTTGTAGCCGCCGAACGGCGCAATCGGGTTGAACCGCCCGCCATTGACCATCACCTGTCCGGTCCGCAACCGCCGCGCCACGGCAACGGCGTGGTCGTCGGTGTCGGCCCAGACTGCACCGGAAAGCCCGAACGGCGAGTCGTTGGCCACGGCGATCGCCTCGCTCTCGTCGTCGACGGGGATGATGCACAGCACGGGTCCGAAGATCTCCTCCTGGGCGATGCGCATCGAGTTGTGAACGTCGGCGAAGATCGTCGGCTGGACGTAGTAGCCGACGTCGTAACCCTCGGGATCCTCGGGGCCGCCAGCGACGAGGCGGGCGCCTTCGTCGAGACCGAGCCGGATGTAGTCCTGGACCGTCTGCTTCTGGGAGGACGACACGAGCGGTCCGAGGAAGTGATCGTCGCTCGCCGGGTCGCCCATCGAGAGCGAACCGAGGGCAGCGACGGCGAGATCGACCACCTCGTCCTGGCGGTTCCTCGGGACGATCATGCGGGTGAGCGCGGTGCATGTCTGGCCGCAGTTCAGCATCATGCCGGTGATCCCGGCCGGGACGGCCTTGGCCAGGTCGGCGCCGTCGAGGATCACGTTGGCTGACTTCCCGCCCAGTTCCTGGCAGATGCGCTTGACCGTTGGCGCGCCGAGTTCGGCGATGCGCACGCCGGCCTCGGTCGAACCCGTGATCGAGATCATGTCGACGTCGGGATGTACGCACAGCGCCTCGCCGACCGTTCGCCCCGCACCCGTGACGAGGTTGAACACACCAGCGGGCAGCCCGACCTCGTGCATGATCGCTGCCAGCACGAACGCGTTCAGCGGGGTCTCCGAACTCGGCTTGAGGATCATGGTGCAACCGGCGACGAGTGCCGGTGCGACCTTGCCGACGATCTGGTGAAGCGGATAGTTCCATGGTGTGATGAACGTGCACACGCCGATCGGTTCCTCGATCACGATGGAGTGACCGATCCGTTCCGGTTCGGCCTGTGCGAACTCGCGACCGATGCCGACATAGCTCTGCATCACGGTGATCGGAAGGCCTGCCTGGACGCGGCGAGCGTTCGTCATGGGCATGCCCTGTTCCGACGAGACGACCGCAGCGATCTCCTCGGCGCGGTCGGTCATCCGGGCCGCGATGCGCTCGATGTAGTCGACGCGCTCGTCGACGGACAGGCGCGACCACGAGTCGAAGGCAGCGCGGGCGGCGCTGACGGCGGCATCGGCATCCGCGCTCGATGCGGCGGGCACGGTTGCGATGACCTGCTCGGTCGCCGGATTGATCACCTCGATCACGTCGGGCGACGTCGACGCCACCCAATCGCCGTCGATGTACAGATCGCTGTGTACGTGCATCGGGTACGCCCCTGTCGTCGTGTTGCCGAACGGTCGATGTCGACCGCTCTGTCGGGAACCATACGGTTCGGCGCGTCCGAGGGCTCGTGCCGTAGCAGCGCAGTTGGAGGAAGACGCACCGTTCGTGTCGCGTCTCGGTCGTTGTGCCAGGCTCGCCGGCATGGCTCATCCTCGTCCCTTCCGTTTCGGTGTCATGGCAGCGAGGGCCCGCTCGGGGTCCGAGTGGACCGAGACGGCGCGCAAGGCCGAGGACCTCGGCTACTCGACGCTCCTGATGCCCGACCACTTCGGTGACCAACTGTCACCGATCCCGGCGCTCACCGCGGCCGCCGCGGTGACCGAGTCGTTGCGTGTCGGCGCACTGGTGTTCGCGAACGACTTCCGCCACCCCGCCGTGCTGGCCAAGGAGACTGCCACCCTCGATCTGCTCAGCGACGGTCGACTCGAGGTCGGTGTCGGCGCCGGTTGGATGAGCGAGGACTACTCGGCGACCGGCATCCCCCACGATCGACCCGGCGTTCGCATCGACCGGATGATCGAGGCGATCGCGGTGCTGCGCGGGCTGTGGGGCGACGATGCGTTCTCGTTCGACGGCGAGCACTACACGATCACCGAGATGAAGGGCCGTCCCAAGCCGGTGCAGGCCGGTGGTCCGCCGGTGATCGTCGGCGGCGGCGCCAAGCGAGTGCTCTCGACCGCCGCGCGGCTGGCCGACATCGTGGGCGTCAATCCCAACGTCGGTGAAGGCAAGGTCGGCCCCGAGGCGATCGCGTCGATGTCGGCCGACGCCACCGACGAGAAGCTCGGCTGGGTCCGCGAGGCCGCCGGTGATCGATTCGCCGACATCGAGGTCAGCATCCTCAAGTTCGTCACGATCGTCACCGACGACCGTGACGTCGTCGCCGGCAAGGTCGGCGGCGCGATGGGCATGGACGCCGCAACGCTGCTCGCAAGTCCGCACACGCTGGTCGGGTCCGCCGAGCAGATCGGCGAGGAACTCATCGAGCAGCGCGAGCGCTGGCAGGGCTCGTACGTGACCGTGCAGTCCGACGCGCTCGAGTCGTTCGCTCCCGTCGTCGCTGCGCTCGCTGGAACCTGAGGTCGGCCGTGTCGTTCGACTTCTCGGGCAAGACCGCCGTCGTCACGGGAGCGAGCCGTGGCATCGGTGAGGCCATCGTGCGGCAACTCGATGCCGGCGGCGCACGGGTCGCATTGGTCGCTCGCAGCGCCGATCGACTCGCGACGATCGCCGCCGAGCTGACCAACGATCCACTGGTGATCGCCGTGGACCTCGCCGATCACGACGCGATCGAGCAGATCTCCTCGACAGTCCTCGATGGGTTCGGTGGGCTCGACGTGTTGGTCAACAACGCCGCCGTCGAACGGAACCAGCCCGCGTCGAAGGTGACCGGCGAGGCGATCGACGAGACGCTGTTCGTGAACCTTCGTCAGGCGTTCATGCTCTCCTCGGCGTTCGCCAAGGCGCTGTTCGCTTCGCAGGGTTCGATCGTGAACATCACCTCGACGGCGGCGACGGGTGCGGGTGGGACCCAGGGTGCGTATGCGGCGTCGAAGGGTGGGCTCAACACGCTCACGAAGAACCTGGCGAACGAGTGGGCGTCGAAGGGCGTGCGGGTCAACGCCGTCGCTCCCGGGCTCGTCGACACCGAGATGTGGGGGCCGACGTTCGAACGCCTCGGCGAAGACGCAGTGCGGAAGAACTTCGTGAAGAGCGTCCCCCTCGGGCGATGGGGAACGGCCGAGGAGATCGCGGACGTCGCGTGCTTCCTCGCCTCCCAGCAGGCGGCCTACGTCACCGGCCAGATCATCCGCGTCGACGGCGGCATGACCAACCTGTAGCCGGCCGTTCCGCGTCTGCGATGAGCGAAGCCGTCGGAAACCGTTCGTCTCGCTCATCGCTGGGGGTTGGGTCCGGGTTGCGATGAGCGAACCCGTCGCATTCGCTGGTTTCGCTCATCGCTCGGGCTGGGGGCTGGGCGCTGTCATCACGTGACGGCGGCGCGGATTCTGGTGCTGAGGAAGTCGACGGCGATCGCGACGGCGATGAGTGCGAAGACGGTCGTGAGCATCGCTGGCTCGTCGAACGCCGCATTCTGCTGGGCGAAGAGTCGTCCGAGGCCGCCCGCTCCGACCAGGCCGACGATGACCGTCTCGCGGGTCGCTACTTCCCAGCGGTACAGGCTCAGGGAAGCGAAGCGCGGGGCGACGACGGGCACGCTGCCATAGGCGACCGCGGAGATGTGGCTCACCCCGGCCACCTCGAGGTGACGGACCGGTCGCTGATCGGAGTTCTCGATTGCCTCGGCCACCAGCCGACCCAACACGCCGAGCGTGTAAATCGCCAGCGCGATGCCGCCAGCGAGGGGGCCCGGGAGGACGACGAACAGTACCAACAGCGCCCAGATCGGCGGAGGGACGCAACGCAGTCCGAGCAGGAGCAAGCGTGAGGCTCGACCGGCGAGCCGTCTCGGCCAACGCGCCGCGCCGTCGGCTGGGCGGGCCGCGAGGTAGGCCATCGGCAGCGCCATCGCCGCG
>JBGTCW010000557.1:0-5113 GCA_041748635.1 Ilumatobacteraceae bacterium
CCAGGCCATGTTCCGCAGGCTGTCGCCGCCGGGGCGCTCGACCTTGATCACGTCGGCGCCGAAGTCGGCGAGGTAACGGGCACAGTTGGGGCCGGCGAGCACGCTCGACATGTCGATCACCCGCAGCCCGGCGAGGGCAGCGCCGTGGTTCGGTCCTTCGGGGTCGGGTCCGGGAGGACCGGGAGGACCGGGAGGGTTTGCGGCGGTCACGGTGTCCACCCGGCGATGAGCGCGCACGCTTCGGCCATGTCGTCGGTGGCGCCCGCATAGGAGAATCGGACGTACTCGTGTCCACGGGCGAGGTCGAAGTCGACGCCTGACGTGGCAGCGACCCCGACGTCGTGCAGCCATCGCCGAGTGAGCTCGAGCGAGTCGATGCCGAGCTCGGTGGTGAGGTGCGGCACGTGCGCGTACACGTAGAACGCACCGTCTGCGGGAGCGATATCGGTGATCCCGGCCGCGGCGAGCCCCTCGATCACGACCGAACGATTTCGGCCATACCGCGCCACGTGCCCGTCGAGTTCTTCCGTTGCGTCCAGAGCGGCGAGCGCCGCCACCTGAGAAACGTGGGGCGCACAGATGTACAGGTTCTGCTGCAGCCGTTCGACGGTGTCGAACACCGCGTCGGGCACGACCACCCACCCGACGCGCCAGCCGGTCATCGACCAGTACTTCGAGAAGCTGTTGACGACGAAGGCGTCGGGGTGGTGGTCGAGGATCCGGGCGGCGGGCGGTCCATCCACGATGCCGTGGTAGATCTCGTCGGCGACCACGGCGATCCGGCGCGCCTGGCACGCGGCGGCGATGGCCGCGAGTGCGTCGTCGCTGAGCACGGTGCCGGTCGGGTTCGACGGCGAGGCGAGCACCAGCCCTGACAGTTCCCCTGCGGCTTCGAGGTGGGCGGGCGTCGGCGCCCAGCGGCTCTCGGGACCGACGGGGATTGGCACGGGCACCATGCCCAGCGCCAACAGGGCGTTGCGGTAACAGGGGTAGCCGGGCTCGAGAACACCCACCCGGTCGCCCGGCTCGAACAACGTCAGGAAGGCCAGCGTGAACCCGGCCGACGCACCGGCGACCACGACGATCCGGTCGGTGGCGACGTCGTGGTACCGCTCGGCAAGGCGGCGACGCAACGAGTGCAGGCCCGCAGCATTGGTGTAGCCGAGGGGTTCGTCGAGATGCGCTCGAACCGCCTCGCGGGCGACGACAGGCAGCGCGGTGGCCGGTTGACCGACCTCGAGGTGCAGGATCCGTCGACCGGTCGCTTCGAGTGCGGCGGCCTCGCGGCTCATCGCCATCGCATGGAACGGCGGCACGCCGGCAGCTCGTACCGCGGCCTCGATCACCGGCCGATTCTTGCATCGCAGCCCGATCTTCCCAACCCGCCGCAGCGTCGGCACGGACTTTGCAGTTCCTGGACACGGAGCTGGAGATCCGTTGACGGGGCGATTCATACCATCGCAATCGTGCGAATCCCGACCGGCGACCCGAGCGCTCCCCCCTCGGACGGACCGACAGGCGACTCAAGTGGGCCGAGTCGGGAGCCGATGAACCGAGGTATGCCTACGTCGCCATCGCCCATCGAAGGACGCTCGTCGGAGCGCGCCGTCGACCCGGACGCCGTTGACGCAGACGTCACGACGGTTCGGCGCGGCCCGAAGGACTCGGGCGTCACCCTGATCGAGATCCTCGTGTCGATCGTGCTGATCGGTACCGCTGTCGTCGCAACGCTCGGCGCCCTTCGTATCTCGATCATCGGTGGCACGGTCCACCGCGACCACGCCAACGCCCACGCTTGGCTGCAGTCGGCGTCCGACGTGCTGTACGCGTCCGAGCGCGAGGACTGTGACACGACACTTCCTGACGGCGGCCGCTCGCAGATCATCGACGTGTACCAGCCGGTCGTCGACGCCGTGGCGAACCCCGAAAGCTGGGCGAACTCGCAGATCGAAGTCGTGGGTCTCGAGTTCTGGAACGCGAGCGACACCGACAACGACGGCATCGTCGAGTATCGCTTCGGCGCTACTTGCCAGGACTCGATCAACCTCTCGCTGCAGCGCGTCACGCTGGAAGTACGCAGCCCCGACGGGCGAATCATCGAACAGGTGGAGTTGGTCAAATGACTGCTGACAGGGTTCGGCGAGACGACGGTTTCACGCTCGTCGAAGTGGTGATTTGCGTGGCATTGATGGCGATGCTCGCGTCGGTCATCTCGACCGCAATGATCGTCACGATGAGAACTTCGCCCGCGGTCGCCGACCGGGCCGACGCTGCTGTCAACGTGCAGGGTCTCGTGACGTGGCTGCCACAGGACGTCGACTCGGCGGAGCCGGGCAGCTTCGACACGAACCAGGCGACGACATCGGGCTGCGCTGGCGCCGACCCGGGGTTCAATCTCTTCAAGGCCACGTGGAGTGAGACGATCACGTCGACGGTGGACTACGCCGCGAGCTATCGCTACGTGGCGGTGGCCGATGGTGGCCACATCTACCGGGTGTACTGCGTCGTAGGCGAAGCCCCGTCGGTGCTCAAAGTGAGCGGGCTCATCCCGCCCTGGGTGGCGGGTTCGGAGCCGGTGACGATCACGCTCAGCGACTCCGTGGCGCCCTTCGATGGCTTGATCGATTCCGCCAAGTTCCTGGTTCGGCCCATCGTCGGCAAGACGATCGTGATCGACGCGACGTCCAAGAACCCGAACGAGATACTGACGCCCCCGACTCCGCCGCCGCCGCCCCCTCCGCCGCCCCCCCCGCCCCCGAACGAGCCGCCGACCGCGGCAAACACCGCAGTCAACATCTCATCCGACACTGCGGTCACCGTGAGTCTTCCCGCAGCCGATCCCGAGGGCGGCGCGCTGACCGTAGCGGTTGCTCCCGTGCCTGCTGGCTGGACGATCACAGCGGGCTCCGGGGCAGCCCTCGTCGTCACCGCACCCGCCACAGCGAACGGGATGACCGAAGTTCTGACCTACACCGTGACCGATCCCGTCGGGGGCTCGACGAGCGCTCAGTTGACGATTACCGTCGATGCTCCCGCGGCGAATCAGGCACCCCAGGCGAGCCCGGCGACGGTCTCGATGAGTGCTGGTGACGGGGTCGACGTTGGACTTCCTGCCACCGACCCGGAAGGCGCGGTGTTGTCCACCACCTTCTCGGGCATCCCGACCGGATGGACGGCGACAGCAGTCGGGCTCATGGCCACGATCACGTCGCCGAGTGACGCCGCGACCGGGAATGTCACGATCGGATACAGCGTGACCGATCCGGGCGGGCTGACCAGTGCGTCGACACTCACGGTGACCGTGACGGGTCCACCGCCGTGCGTCATCTCCACGCCGGCGCTCAGCAGGTCGTCGGTCGCTCTCAAGAAGAACAACCCGGACGCGCTCACTGCCACCGTCGACGTCACGATCACGATCGTCAGCGGGTACTGCGTCGGGTTGGCCCTGCACTACGACACGGGCGCCCCGAACGGTCAGTACGTGCGCAACTTCGGCGACGGCGGGACCACACGCAGCGTCACCCTCCCCAGACATCCGAGCCCAGAACTCTGGTCGGCCGGCACGAAGACCCTCGAAGTCAGAGATGGGTCGTCGTCGGTGATTGGAACCGCCAACTTGCAGGTGACACCATGATGAAGAGTCCCGTAGCCCCCCGGTCGGACGGCGGCAGCATTCTGCCGATGGTGCTGGTCATGACGGTCGTGCTGTCGGCAGTAGTCGTCTCGCTCGCCAGCTACGTGAGCACCGGACTTCGCTACTCGAACGTCGTGGAGGACCGTGCCGACCGCCTGGCCGCTGCCGACGGCGGTCTTCGCTACGGCATCGAACGATTGGCGCTGCAGTCCTACGCCGGCTGCTTCACCGCGCTCGGCAACACCGGCTACCGGATCCCGTTCCCGACCGACATCAATCAGTCGGAGGTCACCGTCACCTGCCGCAAGGCGTCTGTTGGGTTCGGCGACATCCAGGGATGGGCGATCATCCTCACCGGCGAAGGCGTGCCGAACGGTCAGCCATTGCTGATGAGCCAGGGCGGCGCCGGCAAACAGAAGCTGCTCGGCGGGCCGGTCTACATCTCCAGGGTCCAAAATGCGAACAACTTCGATCTCAAGGCGCCGGTCGAAATCGAGGACGGCGACGTGTGGTACAGCGACACCACCGCCAAGTGCGACAACGTCGAGGACGACCCACCGGGCGTACCGAACAACCTCACGTTCAAGCCCATCCTGCGCGGCATGCTGTGCCTCGATCAGCCGTGGAACGTGCTCTACACCGCTCCTGCGACCGCTGTGCCCACCACGATGGCCGCGGCTCCGACCGTCGATGCGTCGGGTTGCACTGTGTGGACGCCTGGCAAATACACGGCGGCGACGATGCCAGCGCTTGGCTCTGCCAATTACTTCATCGCCGGCGAGTACTACTTCGAGAACGTCAGTCTCGACATCGACAAGACCGTCGTGGCCGGATGGGCGGACTTTGACAAGTTCGGTGATCAGCAGTTCCTCCAGAACCCGAAATGCGAGACGGCGGTGTTCAACGACCGCAACACCCCGGGGAGTGAGCCTGGCGCCACGTTCTATCTCGGGGGCACCAGCAGCATCCACATCAACAAGGGCGAACTCGAGATCACGCGCCGGCGGCAGGGGAACAGCGTGGTGAGCATTCACGCGCTCGACTCGTCCGGCCCTGGATACATCGCAAGTTCGCTCGGGTGGAACCAGGACCTGTTGTCGTCGAAGTCCGGCTCGCCGGCTCAGGACATGATCATCCATGGGCTCGCCTGGGCGCCGCGAGCACAGCTCACCTTCGGCAACGTGACCAACGTGGCCAACGGTCAGCTGTTGGGTGGCGCTGCCTTCTCCCGGATCGATCTGCAGTCGTCGGCGTCGGCGTCGAACTTCGTGATTCGGGTGGAGTCCGGCCCGATCCCCGTGACGGTGGTTCTCGACTCCGAGGCGACGAAGGACGGGCAGTCGACCACCATGCGGGCGGTCGTACAGATCAGCGACGACGGCATCGATTCGGCAGTGAACTCCTGGCGGGTGCTCGACTGATCTGGTCTGGCAAGAGCCGGCTCGGCCAGTGTCCGACAGCGCCGACTTCGCCGCCTCA
>JBGTCW010000558.1:0-5705 GCA_041748635.1 Ilumatobacteraceae bacterium
GCGTTGAATCGCTGCGCGGAAAGTACGCTGTCGCCATGACTGGCAGCACCGGAACCTTCCCCGTCAAGCGGGGTCTCGCCGAGATGATGAAGGGCGGCGTCATCATGGACGTCGTCACACCGGGCCAGGCCAAGATCGCCGAGGACGCCGGCGCCGTGGCCGTGATGGCACTCGAGCGCGTGCCGGCCGACATTCGCCGAGATGGTGGCGTTGCGCGGATGAGCGATCCGGAGATGATCGATGGCATCCAGGCTGCGGTCTCGATCCCGGTCATGGCCAAGGCCCGCATCGGTCATTTCGTCGAGGCGCAGATCCTGCAGGCGCTCGGCGTCGACTTCATCGACGAGTCCGAGGTGCTCACCCCGGCCGACGAGACCCACCACATCGACAAGTTCGCGTTCGACGTGCCGTTCGTGTGCGGCGCGACCAACCTCGGCGAAGCACTGCGACGCATCTCCGAGGGTGCGGCGATGATCCGCTCGAAGGGCGAAGCTGGTACCGGCAACGTCGTCGAAGCCGTGCGCCACCTGCGCAACATCCTCGGCGACATCCGCAAGATCACCCAGGCCGACTCGGCCGAGCTGTTCGAGTGGGCCAAGCGGCTCCAGGCTCCGTTGCCACTCGTGCAGGAGATCGCAGAGACCGGCAAGCTGCAGGTCCCGCTGTTCTGCGCCGGCGGTCTCGCCACTCCGGCAGACGCCGCGCTGGCGATGCAACTCGGCGCCGAGGCCGTCTTCGTCGGTTCTGGCATCTTCAAGTCCGAGGATCCGTCGCCACGCGCCAAGGCGATCGTCGAGGCGACCACCCACTTCAACGACCCCGACATCCTCGCCAAGGTCAGCCGCGGGCTCGGCGCGCCGATGACCGGCATCGGGATGGACGAGATCAACGAGCGATATGCCGAACGGGGTTGGTGACAGCCGAGGCTCCGACCCGGCGCTGACGGTCGGCGTCCTCGCTCTGCAAGGCGCGTTCGATGTCCACCGTCGACTCCTCGAGACCCTCGGCGCCCGTGCGCCACTCGTGCGGACGCCCGACGACCTCGTTGGGCTCGACGCGATCGTGCTCCCGGGCGGCGAGAGCACGACGATGTCGCACTTGCTCACCACCAGCGGGCTGTTCGACGAACTCAAGGGACGACTGATCGACGGACTGCCCGCGTTCGGTACGTGCGCCGGCATGATCCTGTGCGCGACCGATGTGCTCGACGGCCGCCCCGACCAGCGAGGCTTCGACCTGCTCGACATCACCGTTCGTCGCAATGGCTACGGCCGCCAGCTCGACAGCTTCGAGGCGGACCTTGCGGTCGACGGGCTCGTCGACGACTTCCACGCAGTGTTCATCCGAGCGCCACTCGTCGAACGGGTCGGCCAAGACATCGAGGTGTTGGCGTCCCACGACGGCGTACCTGTTCTGGTCCGCGGCGCACGATGTACGGTGGCAGCGTTCCATCCCGAACTCACCGACGACGCCCGCCTCCACCGACTCTTTCTCGACTCGCTCGGCGACTGACGCACACACCTCGAACCGACGGAGCTTCCATGTCCGGCCATTCCAAATGGGCAACGATCAAGCACAAGAAGGGCGCCGCCGACAAGGCGCGGGGCAAGCTCTTCGCGAAGCTCGCACGCCAGATCGAGGTTGCCGCCAAGAGTGGCGGTGACGTCGACACGAACCCCACCCTCCGTGCGGCGGTGCAGAAGGCCAAGGCGGGCCGGATGACCAATGATGCGATCGACCGGGCGGTCAAGCGCGGGACGGGCACCGATGACGGCGGAACCTACGAGAGCATCATGTACGAGGGCTACGCGCCGGGAGGGGTTGCGCTGATGATCGACGTACTGACCGACAACCGCAACCGCACCGGCGCCGAGATCCGCAACATCTTCTCGAAGCTCGGCGGCTCGATGGCCGAACCCGGAGCGGTCGGGTGGCAGTTCCAGCGGCGCGGGGTCATTCTCACCGGTGACGGCGTCGAGGAGGACACGATCATGATGGTGGCCATCGAGGCCGGTGCCGACGACGTCATCGCCGAGGGCAGCGCCTTTCGGGTGATGACCGAACCGTCGGTGGTGTACGACGTCAAGGCAGCGATTGACGACGTCGGCATCGAGGTGATCTCGGCCGACTCGCCGATGGTCGCCGACAATCTCGTGCCGGTGACCGACACCGCCGATGCGAAGGCGATCGTTCGGATCCTGGAGGCGTTGGAGGACAACGACGACGTCCAAGACGTCTTCTCGAACTTCGACATGAGCGACGAACTCATGGAGGTGGCAGCGTCATGAGCCTCGGCGTGGGTGACATCGCCCCCGACTTCACGCTCGCCGGTACCGGCGGGCGGAACTATTCGCTGGCGGACTACCGAGGCCAGCCTGTGGTACTCGTGTTCTACCCCGGCGACGACACCCCCGTGTGCACCAAGCAGCTCAACAGCTACAACGACGACCTCGCCCAGTTCAGCGAGATGAACGCCCAGGTCATCGGCATCTCGGCCCAGGACGTGGGCAGTCACGAGGCCTTCGCGGGCAAGCACGGATTCGAGTTCCCCTTGCTGTCCGACATCGACAAGCAGGTTGCCGGTCTGTACGGCACGCTCGGCCCCATCGGGTTCCCGCGCCGGAGCATCTTCATCCTCGACGCCGACGGCGTGGTGCGCTACGCCCATCGGGCGATTGCCGGGCTCACGTTTCGACCCGTGAAGGAACTGATCGGCGAGTTGGAGAAGATCACCAGCTGACGCCTCGAGCGCAACTAGGGTACGAACCTGTGTTCGCCAATGACGTCACCGATCGGTCGTCCGCCCGGCCCGACCCGAGGCGCGCAGCGACGTGCAGGGTGCTCGGCATCGATCCCGGCCTCACGCGATGTGGCTACGCGATCATCGACGGACGCGGCGCTTCCGATGTCAGCGCGGTCTCGCTCGGCGTCATCACGACACTGCGCACCGATGCGCTCCCGCGGCGACTGGGCATTCTGCGGACCGAGTTCGCCGAACTGATCGCCGAGTTCCGCCCCGACGTGGTTGCCGTCGAGCAGGTGTTCTTCCAGGTCAACGTGCGCACGGCGATGAGCGTCGGGCAGGCGAGCGGCCTGGCGTTGGCCGAAGCGTCGATCGCTGGCTGCGAGGTGATCCAGTACACGCCCAACCAGGTGAAAGATGCCGTCGCGGGCTGGGGCGGTGCCGACAAGTTGCAGGTGCAGAAGATGGTCCAGGCCCGACTGAAGCTCTCCGCCCTTCCCCAACCCCCCGACGCCGCTGACGCGGCGGCGCTCGCGCTGTGCCATCTGGCGATGTCGCCGATTCTGCGGCTCGCCGCGACGGGCCCAGCCGGAGTGCAGCGATGATCGGGTCGCTGCGGGGTGAGGTGCTCGAGCGAACGGTCGACGGAGCGGTGCTGGTCGAGGTGAACGGAGTGGGCTACCTCGTGACCGTGTCGAATCGAGTGCTCGCTGAACTCGAGCCCGGCAGTTCGGTGTTCCTCTTCGTCCACCACTACATCCGCGAGGACGCCCAGACCCTGTTCGGCTTCACGTCGCGTGACGATCGGACCACCTTCCAGACGTTGATCGCAGCCCACCGCATCGGGCCGGCGCTGGCGATGGCGATCCTCGCGACGCATCCGCCAGCGGCGCTGTTCGACGTCGTCTCGAACAACGACGTCGATGCGATGACCCTCGTGCCCGGTGTCGGCAAGAAGACTGCCGAGCGACTGATCATCGAGCTGCGCGATCGGTTGTCGGTGCCGATGCTCAGCGACGGTGGCGGTGGTGGCACCGCGTCGGTGGTCGCCGACGTGCGCGACGCGCTGGCCGGTCTCGGCTACGGCACCGACGAAATCCGCGACGTGTTGCGCGAGTTGCCGAGCGATGCCGACGCCGCGACGCTCCTGCGCGACGCGCTCAAGACGCTGGGGGCCCGTCATGCGTGACGAGTTCCTCGATCCGGGCATCGGTGGGTCGACCGACGACGTCGTCCGCGACGAGATCGAGCTCGAGGCAGGTCTTCGCCCGCGTGCGTTGGATGAGTTCATCGGTCAGCGAGAGCTCAAGGAGCACCTGCGGATCGTGCTCGAGGCCGCTCGACGCCGTGACCAACCGGTCGACCACCTGTTGTTCGCCGGCCCGCCGGGCCTCGGCAAGACGACGCTCGCGGGGATCGTCGCCACCGAGATGGGGGTGCACCTGCACGTCACGTCCGGTCCGGCGCTCGAGCGCGCCGGCGACCTCGCAGCGATCCTCACCAAGCTCGAACACGGCGACGTGTTGTTCATCGACGAGATCCACCGCTTGTCGCGCGCCGTCGAGGAGATCCTGTACCCGGCGATGGAGGACTTCCAGCTCGACATCGTCGTCGGCAAGGGCCCGGCCGCGTCGAGCATCCGACTGACGATGCCCCCCTTCACGCTCGTCGGGGCAACGACTCGAACCGGAATGATCACCGGACCGCTGCGCGACCGCTTCGGTCTGGTCGCGCGACTCGACTATTACGACACCGACGAGCTGCAGTCGATCGTCGAGCGGGCGGCCGGGATTCTCGATGTGCACATCGACGCCGCCGGTGCGTGGGAGATCGCCCGCCGGTCGCGGGGGACACCTCGTATCGCGAACCGGCTCCTGCGGCGCGTGCGGGACTTCGCCGAGGTCCGCGCCGACGGCACGATCGACGCCGACGTCGCCCGCGAGGGCTTGTCGTTGTTCGGCGTCGACGACCGCGGACTCGACAAGGTCGACCGTGCGATCCTCACGGCGATCTGCACGCAGTTCAACGGCGGCCCTGTGGGGCTGTCGACCGTTGCGATCAGCGTCGGCGAACAGCGCGAGACGGTCGAGGACGTGTACGAGCCGTTCCTGATCACCCAGGGCATGATCGCCCGCACGCCTCGAGGTCGTGTGGTCCTCGACGCCGCCTACGAGCACCTCGGTCTCACGCCGCCACGACGATCTTCCGGCAACGGCTCACTGTTCGACTGAGCGGTTACGCGGTGCCAGGCACCGGCGTAACCTGCCGGCGTGCGGATCGCTGACTTCGACTACGCCTTGGCGCAGGATCGGATCGCTCAGTCGCCGATCGAGCCTCGCGACGCCGCGAAGCTGCTCGTCGATCGGGGGAGTCGACCGCCCGATCATCGAACCGTGAGTCATCTTCCCGATCTGCTGCGCGACGGAGACCTGCTCGTCGTCAACGAGACGCGGGTGATTCCGGCCCGACTCCGACTACAGCGGAGCAGCGGGGGAGCGGCCGAGGTGCTCCTCCTCGAGCCGTGGGATTCCGACCGTCGGACATGGGAGGCGTTGGTGCGTCCTGGCGGCAAGCTCACCGTGGGCGAGGTGCTGTACGCCGACGGGTTGCCACTGGCGCGGATGGGGGAGCGCACGCCGGCTGGCGACACTTTCTGGGTCGAACTGGTCGGCGACGACGATCCTGTGGCGCTGCTCGATCGGCACGGTGAGATGCCACTGCCGCCGTACATCTCCGAACGTCTCGGCGATCCGGAGCGGTACCAGACGGTGTATTCGCGAGAGCCCGGCTCTGCTGCGGCGCCGACCGCAGGTCTGCACTTCACCACTCAACTGTTCAGCCGCCTCGACGCCGCGGGGGTTTCGATCGCCCCGGTCGAACTCGTGGTGGGTCTCGACACGTTCCAGCCGATCAGTACCGATGATCCGCTCGATCACGTGATGCACACTGAGCGCTACCGGGT
>JBGTCW010000559.1:0-4950 GCA_041748635.1 Ilumatobacteraceae bacterium
GACGGCACGACCCCCGATGACGGCGACGACGATCCAGGCGACCCGAGCAACCCACGGCGTGAACCGTGCGAGACGCTCGATCGGGTCGTGTGGGGCTGTCGACATCCCCACAGCGTGCCGGACTCGCCGTGAATCCGCCCGGGCACGGCCCGCCCCGTCGGGCCGTGCCAACGGTCACCGGGAACCGATTCGGTGCTGCCGGGGGCAGCGTGGAACGATGCAGGCATCCCCGCTGGGGGCTCGTCGAACTGACAGAGTTGACGGGAAGGCACCGATGGGAGGTGTGCGGTGAGCGAATCTGAGGTCGGTGTCCGTGCCCGGACTGCCGTTCGCTCCGCGTTCGGCGACGGTGCCACTGCTGGCGTCGGCAGTCTGCCCCACCTCGATCCTGGCGCCGCTGCCGCCTTCGCGATCGGCGAGTTCGAGATCGCCACGATCCCGACGCTTCCTCGCCGGTCGGCGGCCGAGTCGATGCTCGGGCAGGCGCTGGTCGGCGTCCGTGGGGTCGACATCGGCGCGGACGGCCAGATCACCGTCGACCCATCGGCGATCCGGCTCGGTGGCACCTCGACGTTGGATCTCGGCCACGACGGGTTCGCAGGCCTGCGATCGTTCCTCGATCTGGCCGTCGACCGGAGCCTCGACGGCGCTGCGATCAAGTGGCAGTTCGTCGGTCCGGTCACGCTCGGTGTGGCGCTCTGCCGTGCGGGCCTCGATCGGGACACCGCGTTCGACCTCGCGCTGTCGACCGTCCGCGACCGGCTCGCCCACATCTCGGCAGCCGTGACGGAGGCGCTGCCGAACTCTCGTCAGATGGTGGTGCTCGACGAACCGTGGTTCGCCGATCTGATGCGACCGGGATTCCCGATTCCGCCAGACGAAGCGATCGATCGAATGTCGTGCGCGATGGCGGCACTCCCTGCCTCGACGATCACCGGCGTCCACTGCTGTGCTCCGTGCGATGTCGCCATGCTCCTTGCGTCGGGTCCGAACGTGGTGTCGTTGCCGGTGTCGAGCGAGCTCGTCGACTGGGTCGGGTACCTGACTCGATTTCTCGCCGATGGCGGCATCATCGCCTGGGGTGTGGTGCCCACCGGGGGTCCGGTCACGTCGACGTCGGAGCGACAGTGGCGGGCGTTGAGTGACCTGTGGTGCAGTCTCGTGCAGGTCGGTTGCGATCCGGTGCTGCTTCGCAGGCAGAGCATCGTGACCCCCGAGTGCGGGCTCGTTTCGCATTCGGTGCCGGTGGCGCGGCGGATCTCCCGCCTCTCCGCCGAGGTCGGCAAGCGCGTGCAGGACCAGTCGGCGGCCACGCGGTTCGCCCTCGGAGCCTGAGAAGACCTCAGCACACCTCAGCCCACGTCGTAGCCTCGGACGACGATGACCGAGCACGCCGACGACACGTCGACCCCTGCGCTGCGCGTCGACGAACTCCGGGCCCAGATCGCCCACCACAACGAGCGGTACCACACCTTCGACGACCCGGAGATCAGCGACGCCGACTACGACGAGCTCGTCCGCGAACTCCGGGCGATCGAGGCCGATCATCCCGACCTCGTGTTCGACGACTCGCCGACCGGGCAGGTCGGCGGTGCGATCAGCACGGTGTTCGCGCCGGTCACGCATCGCGTGCCGATGATGAGCCTCGACAACGCCATGAACGCCGACGAACTGCGCGCGTGGGCCGATCGGGTGCTCAAGGGTCTCGACGGTGAGATGCCGACGTTCGTGTGCGAACCGAAGTTCGACGGCCTCGCCATCAGCTTGCGCTACGAGGAGGGGCGCTTCGTGCAGGCGGCGACGCGGGGCGACGGCCGAGTGGGCGAGGACGTGACCGCCAACGTGGCCACGATCGACGACGTGCCGCACGAACTCCCGGTCGGTGCGCCGGCAGTCGTCGAGATCCGCGGCGAGGTGTTCATGACGCGGTCGAGCTTCGAGCAGCTCAACGCTCGCGCCGTCGCAGCGGGCGAGAAGACCTTCGTCAACCCTCGCAACTCGGCCGCCGGAAGTCTTCGCCAGAAGGATCCTGCGGTCACCGCGAGTCGGAAGCTGTCGTTCTTCAGCTACCAGCTCGGCGAGGTGGTCGGCGGACCCGAGCTGACGAGCCACGTGGCGATGCTGGAGTTCGCCGCAGGTCTCGGTTTCGCGGTCAACGAGCACGTCCGGACCTTCAGCACGCTCGACGAGGTCGCGTCGCACTGCCTGCACTGGCAGGAACATCGCCACGATCTCGACTACGAGATCGACGGCGTCGTGATCAAGGTCGACGACACCGCACAGCGCGAACTTCTGGGCGTCACGTCGCGCGCTCCGCGATGGGCGATCGCCTACAAGTTCCCGCCCGAGGAGCGCACCACGCTGCTGCGAGACATCATGGTGTCGGTCGGTCGCACCGGTCGTGCCACGCCGTTCGCCGTGCTCGAGCCGGTCTTCGTCGGTGGCTCCACCGTGGGCATGGCCACGCTCCACAACCAGGATCAGGTGGCGCTCAAGGACGTCCGGCCGGGTGACACCGTGGTGGTCCGCAAGGCCGGCGATGTGATTCCCGAGGTCGTCGGGCCGGTGTTGTCATTGCGCCCGACTGACAGCGCGCCCTGGGTGTTCCCGACTCGGTGCCCGCGCTGCGGCAATCCGCTCGTGCGTCCCGAGGGGGAGGCCGACACCCGATGCGTCGCACCCGACTGCCCCGCCCAGCGCGACCAGAAGATCGCCTACTTCGCATCGCGTGGCGCGATGGACATCGAGGGCCTCGGCGAACAGATGGTGGAGAAGCTCACCGCAGCGGGCCTCGTGCGCGATCCGGCCGACCTGTACTCGCTGACCGTCGAGCAACTCGTCGCGCTCGACCGGGTCGGTCCCACGAGCGCGCAGAACCTCGTCGACGAGATCGATCGTTCGAAGCAGCGCCCGCTGCCGAAGCTGCTCACGGCGCTGGGCGTGCGCCACCTCGGACCGGCGGCCTCGCTCGCGTTGACGAACGAGTTCCACACGCTCGACTCGATCGTGTCGAAGTCAGACGAGGAGTTGGCCGCCGTCGAAGGGGTCGGCGAGGTGATCGCGTCGACGATCGTGACGTGGTTCGGCCAGGAGGTCAATCGCTCCTACATCGACCGCCTGCGCGCTGCCGGCGTGAGCTTCGGAGATCCTGCGGCGGCCGATGCGGCCGCGATGGCGCGGGCTGCGATCCCGCAGGTCCTGGAGGGCAAGGCGGTGGTCGTCACCGGCACGCTGGCGGCGTACAACCGTGAACAGGCCGAGGAGGCGATCACGACGCGAGGTGGAAAGAGCCCGGGCAGCGTGAGCGCCAAGACGTTCGCATTGGTGGTGGGGGCCTCGGCGGGTGCGAGCAAGCTCACCAAGGCCGAGTCGCTGGGGGTGCCCATCCTCGACGAAGCAGGCTTCGAGCACTTGCTCGCCACCGGCGAACTTCCGCCGCCCTGACACGCGCCGCGGTCCCCGCTGCCCTGGGCACGGGGGACCGCGATCAGATGACGTTGAACTCCCAGCGGTAGCTGCGCGCCTGCTCGGGTCCGTCCTCGATGCGCCAGAAGATGACACGCGCCTCGTGGATGCCCTCGGTGAACGACTCGATCAGGGCTCCCTCGACGGGTTGGAAGGAAATCACGGCATTGCCCGGATCGAACACCGCGGTCGTCGGGAGGTCGACCTGCTGGCCCGGTGCGGGTTGCTCGAACGGATCGACGTCGGACTGGCCGATCACGGTGGTCGGGAGCTCGATGCCGTCGATGATGAGGCGAGCCTCGTAGCCGGCCTCCAGGTCGACGACCACACGCTCCTGCTGTAGGACCTGGACGGCGTTCTCGACCGGCTGCAGCGATTCGATCGCCTCCGGGCGGTCGACACCGTCGTTGCCCGTCAGTGCGGTGGTCACTCCGAAGATCACGAGCAGTAGACCGCACGCGATCACCAGACTGGCGATCAGCAGCCCACGGTCGAGTCGTCGCTTCGGGACGACCGGCGTGTCGGCCGGTACCTCGATGTCGGTCGCATGATCCGTCACGCCTCCAGGATGCCCGCCCGCGACGCGACTTGCTCAGCCGATAGCGTTTCGCCCGCTGTGGATGCCGAGACGCCCGATCAGACCCCGACCGGAACGAGCACCCTCGTCGGGCGCGTCCTGAGCGATCGATATCGCATCGAGAATGTCGTCTCGGCCGGCGCCAACACGGTGATCAGCGAGGCCATCGACATCGAGACGGATCGGCCCGTGACCGTCAAGATCGTGCGTTCGGACCTCGCGGTCACCTCCGCGTTCCGCCAGGCGTTCCGCCGCCAGGCCGAGGTCGCGATGGCGGTCACGCACCCCAACATCGCCAGTGTGCTGGGCTGGGGCGAGACCGAGATCGACGGTGAGTCGACGTTGTTCTGGGTCGTGGAATATCTCGGTGGGGGGAGCCTGCGCGACCTGTTCGACCGGGGTCGACTCCTCGCCCCGTCGCAGGCCCTCGTGGTCGGGCTCGAGGCGTGTCGAGCGCTCGAGGCAGCGCATGCACGTGGCCTGATCCACTCAGAGCTCACCCCCTCGAAGCTCGTCTTCGGTGAAGATGGCCGACTGCGTGTCACCGATGTGGCCATGGCGCGACTCCTCGGTGCCGAGGCCTGGGAGGAGCCCGCAACGGTCGCCACCCACGTCGCCCGGTACGCATCGCCCGAGCAGGCGCTCGGCCTCGGGGTCGACGCCAAGACCGACGTGTACGCGCTCTCGCTGTGCCTCATCGAGGCGATCACCGGCAAGGTGCCGTTCGCGGGCGACTCGACCGTCTCGACGCTCGCCGCGCGGGTCGGCAAGCTGATGCCCGTCACCGCCGACATGGGCTCGCTCGCATCGGTGCTGGAGCGCGGCGGTCGTCCCGATGCCGAAGATCGATGGACCGCCGCCGAGTTCGCCCAAGCGCTCGTCGCTGCCGCCGAGGCGCTCCCGCGTCC
>JBGTCW010000560.1:0-1768 GCA_041748635.1 Ilumatobacteraceae bacterium
CGCCATCGGCACGGCGAGGCGCCCCGTGCCGACACCGAGCTCGAGCACGCGCCCACCGGCGCCGGCGAGTGCGACCATTCGGGCGACGGTCGCATCGACGTCGGTGACGTCGGCGTACCAGTCGTCATAGACGTCGGCGAAGCCATCGCCGTACGAACGATGGTCGTAGCCGCGCACGATCCGAGGCTACGCCGATCACGCCCGGGGTCTGACCCTTGGCGTGATCGGTAGGGTGGCGGGGTGACGGATTCGGCCATCACCTACCTCGACCATGCAGCGTCGACGCCGATGCGCGTCGAGGCGATCGAGGCGATGATGCCGTACCTCGCCGAGTTCTACGCCAACCCGTCGGGTTCGCATCGCTTCGCCCGCCGTGCCCGCCAGGCCGTCGACGAGGCACGTGACACGGTGGCGCGCGTCGTCGGGTGTCGCCCGAACGAGGTCGTGTTCACTGGCGGTGGCACCGAGAGCGACAACACGGCGATCACCGGGGCCATCGCCCGTCGTGGCGGCGTTGCGGTCTGCTCGGCGGTCGAGCACCATGCGGTGCTCCACGTGGTCGAGCAGCTCGGTGAGCGCGGTCGAGTCGTGGGCGTCGACTCGTTCGGCCGGGTCGACCTCGACGAACTGGCCGCCGTCCTCGACCAGACGCCCGACGTCACGATCGTCAGCGTCATGGCCGTCAACAACGAGGTCGGAACGATCACCGACATCGCCGAGGTCGCCCGCGTCGTGCGCCGACACGCACCCGACGCGCTCCTCCACACCGACGCCGTCCAGTCGGCGTGCTGGCTCGACCTCCGCGACCTCACGCCGCACGTCGACCTGCTGTCGCTCAGCGCTCACAAGTTCGGCGGCCCGAAGGGTGTCGGCGTGCTCGTCGAGTGCGGCGGTCCGAAGGTCGATGCCCTGATCGTCGGCGGCGGCCAGGAACGCGAGCGCCGCAGTGGCACGCACAACACAGCGGGCATCGTCGCCGCCGCAGTGGCGCTCGATCTGACCGATCGCGAGCGCGCCGACGAGAACCCCCGCCTCGCCGCACTTCGCGACGAACTCGTCACCGGACTCCAGGCCCGCCTCGACGGCGTCGTCGAAACGGTGCCCGGCGAGTTCAGGGTGGCGGGGTCGGCCCACGTGTGCATCTCGGGGATCGAGTCCGAGGCGTTGCTCTACCTGCTCGACGAGGCCGACGTGTGTGCATCGGCGGCGTCTGCATGCGCGAGCGGTGCGATGGAGCCGTCGCACGTCCTCGCCGCGATGGGCGTCGAGCGGTCGGTGGCGCTCGGCGCACTGCGCCTCACGCTCGGGCACACCACGACCCAGACCGATGTCGAGCGTGCGATCGACGTCGTCGGAGGGGCGGTCGATCGACTACGTCACGGCTCGCAGGGTGCGGGGTCGTCGGCATCGGCATCGAAGTCGAATGCGGGTGCGTCGTGAAGGTGATGTGCGCGATGAGCGGCGGCGTCGATTCGTCGGTGGCCGCACTCCTGCTGCAGCGCGCTGGACATGACGTGGTCGGTGTCACGATGAAGCTCTGGGGCGGCGACAGCGACACCGGCTGCTGCTCGGTGTCCGACGTCGACGACGCCCGCCGCGTCGCCCAGCAGCTTGGTATCGACCACCTCGTGTTCAACTTCGGTGACGACTTCGACGAGCACGTCGTCGCGCCGTACGTCGATGCTCACTCCCGTGGCATCACGCCGAATCCGTGCATCGAGTGCAATCGATCGGTCAAGTTCGCTCGTCTCGCCGAGCGTGCCGACCT
>JBGTCW010000561.1:0-2425 GCA_041748635.1 Ilumatobacteraceae bacterium
TCGCCCGTTCGACGAGAAGCAGGCGGCCATCCTTCAGGCGTTTGCCGACCAGGCTGCCATCGCAGTGGCCAACGCCCAGCTCTTCAACGACCTCGACCGGGCCCTCGAACGCCAGACGGCGATGAGCGACGTCCTCGAAGCGGTCAGCACGGCCCGCTTCGACATCCAGCCCGTCTTCGACCGCATCGCCGACCATGCGCAGCGACTCTGCGACGACACCATGGCGCTCGTCACCATCCGCGATCGGACGGAGGTGACGATCGTCGCCGCCGCCTGGCCCACAACACGGGGCGACCTCCCCGAAAGCGACATCCATTGGGACGCTATCGACAACAGTACGACGACCGGAACAGTCTTCTCCACCGGGCGGGCGGTGCACATCAAGGATTGGCACGAGGTCCCGGTCGACCTGTATCCGGACTCGCAAGCCCGCAACAGTGGGATGCGCACGCTGCTGACCCTGCCCATGCGCCGACACGAGGTGGTCATCGGCGCGATCACGTTCGTCCGGGTCGAGCCCGGCGGCTACCCCGACGACCAGGTCTCGCTCCTCCAGGCCTTCACCGACCAGGCCGCGATTGCCGTCGACAACGCCCGCCTGCTCGCGGAGATCGAGGAACGCAACAGGGAGATCTCGGAGTCGCTGGAGCTTCAGACGGCGTCGCGCGAGGTCTTGCAGCTGATCAGCGCCAACCCCGGTGATCTCATCGTCGTGCTGGAGGGGATCATCACGCGCGCCGCCGCCCTGTGCGAAGCGGAGACTGGGCTGCTCTGGCTCAAGCACGGCGACGAGTTGCGATGCGAGGCCGAGGTACGTGGGCAGGGCGTGTCGTTCATCGGCGACACATATGACGCTCGCGAGAAGAATCTCCACAGCGTCAGTGCTCGACGAAGGGCACCGATCTTCACCGACGACATGATCGCGCTGTACGGCGATGACACCCCGGAGCACTACATCCGTTCCGGAGTGCAGTCGCTGGTCACGATTCCTCTCTTCCACGAGAACTCCTGGATCGGCAACATCAACCTCGGACGCCGCGAGATCAGGCCCTTCGACGAGAAGCAAGCGACCATCCTTCAGGCATTCGCAGACCAAGCCGCCATCGCCGTCACCAACGCCAAGCTGTTCAACGACCTCGACGCCGCACTCGAACGCCAGACCGCGATGACCGACGTGCTCGACGCCGTCAGCACGGCCCGGTTCGATCTACAGCCCGTGTTCGATCGCGTCGTCCACCATGCCCAACGGCTGTGTCCCGACACCTCGGCCTTCGTGAGTTTTCGCACCGGACAGCACGACGAGATCGTCGCAAGCGCCGCCGACGGAGGCGCCGTCGCGCTCCCGGAGGGGTTCCACACGGCTTGGGACGTCGACAACCGCACCACAACCGCGGAGGTCTACCGGACCGGTCGAATGCTGCACATCCGCAACTGGGATGAGGTGCCGGCAGAGGAGTACCCGGATTCGCAGGTGCGTGATTCCGGTGTCAAGAGTCAACTCACGATTCCCCTTGCGCACACGGGCGAGGTCTTCGGAGCGATCGTGTTCGCCCGGATCGCACCCGGTGGGTTCTCCGACGAAGAAGTCGGCCTGTTGCAGGCATTCACGAATCAGGCCGCGATCGCAGTCGACAACGCCCGGCTGCTTCGCGAGATCGAGGAACGCAATGCGGACATCTCCGAGTCGCTGGAACTGCAGACCGCGACGTCCGACATTCTGCGGCTGATCAGCGCCCATCCAGGAGATCTCGCGACGGTGCTCGACGGGATTGCAAAGCGCACGGCGGCGATGTGCGATGCGGAGGCGAGCGTGCTGCTTCTCGATGGTGACGTGCTTCGCGTCGAGGCGATCAGCTCGATCGAACAGGCGGGTCTCGGGCTCGAGTACACGGCCGGACGTTCCGTCAATCGGCGCGCTCGGGATTCTCGTGCTCCGATCTTCTTCGACGATTTCAAGAGCGAAGTCGGTGATTCGGTCGGCCAGGACGCGGCCGCCGAATTCGAGCACAGATCCTTCGCGACGATCGCGTTGATGCAGGACGACGAATGGATCGGGAACCTCAACGTCTTCCGCTCCGAAGTCCGCCCGTTCGATCCGAAACTCGGACCGATCCTGCAGGCGTTCGCCGATCAAGCGGCGATCGCCGTCGCCAACGCGCGGCTGTTCAACGACCTCGACTCAGCGCTCGAACGCCAGACCGCGATGACCGAGGTGCTCGATGCTGTCAGTACCGCGCGGCTCGATCTCCAGCCTGTCTTCGACACGGTGGCCTACCACGCCGACCGGCTGTGCAACGGCGCCGGCGCCATGGTGCTCGTACGCGAGGGCGACGAGTTGGTACTGAGCGCCGTTGCGGGTCCGTCACCCGCTGCGGCCGATCGAATCGGAGCACCGGCGGTTGCTGTCGACGAAACGTCGATCACC
>JBGTCW010000562.1:0-2304 GCA_041748635.1 Ilumatobacteraceae bacterium
CGCCGCGGCGAGTTCGGCGCGTGCGAACCCGATGGCGCCGGTGGGCGTGGCAGCGGTGGAGTGCTCAGCGTCGGCGGGCATCGAGGACCTCCGACGGGAGCGTGGCGATGTCGCCGCATCCCATCGAGATGCACACGTCGCCACTGCGTACCTCGGTGGCGAGGAACGAGATCAGGTCGTCGCGCCGCGGCAGCCACACCACGCGACGACCGGGGTCGGCCTCGGTGACCGCGTTGACGATCAACTTGCCGGTGACGCCCGGGATCGGCACCGTTCCCGACGCGTAGATGTCGGTGAGCACCACGAGATCGGCTCGCGTGAAGGCCAGCGCGTACTCGGCCCACATGTCCGCGATCCGGTGATACCGATTCGGCTGGAACACCGCAACGACCCGTTGCCAGCCGTCACCGCTCTCGCGAGCAGCTCGGATCACTGCATCGATCTCGGTCGGCAGGTGGGCGTAGTCGTCGACGAAGGTGGCGCCGTCGTCGACCCCGCGGACGTCGAAGCGGCGCGCCACTCCCCCGAACCTGGCCAGCGCAGCGGCGATGTCGTCGAACGCCACACCGACGGCGAGCGCCATCGCCGCGGCGCCGGTGGCATTGACCACGTTGTGGATCCCCCGCAACGGCAGCACGACGTCACCCAGACGTTCGCCATCCGACCCGTCGGCGCCCCGACGGACCAGCTGGAACGTGAACGATCCGGACGTTGCTCGGACGTCCACGGCGCGGATGTCGCAATTCGGGCCGAGGCCGTAGGTGAGCGCTCCGTGTCGAGCGGCCAGCTCGACGCCGATCGGATCATCGCCGCACACCACCTTCGGTCCCGGAATCTGCCCGAGGTAGCTGTCGAAGCTGGCCACGACACCGTCGAAGGTCCCGTAGTGGTCGAGGTGGTCTTCCTCGACGTTCGTCAGCATCGTGGCGAACAACGGGAGCTCGAGATGGGTTCCGTCGCTCTCATCGGCTTCGACGACGAGCCAGTCGCCGGCGGTCCACTGGGCGCCGGTTCCGACATCGGTGACGTCACCACCGACGACGAAACTCGGACGCCGACCGGCCTCGGCCAGGATCAGCATCAGCATCGAGGTGGTCGTGGTCTTGCCGTGGGTGCCGGCGACGGCGATCGACTTCGCGCGGGCGCAGATCGAGGCGAGCATGCCGGCCCGAGTGAGCACGGCAACGCCCGTCGTGCGCGCCTCGTCGAGCTCGATGTTGTTGGCCGGGACGGCACTCGATGCGGTCACCGCATCGACGCCGCGCACCAACGAGCGGTCGTGGCCGATGTGCACCTCGACACCCGCCGCACGGACGCGTTCCAGCACGGGATGCTCACGCAGATCAGACCCGGACACCACGTGGCCCATCTCGGCCAGCGCGATGGCGACGGCGCTCATCCCCGGACCACCGACGCCGACCACGTGGAGACGGTGCGGAATCGACAGATCGAGCGGTGCCAGCGGCGGCGGCGCAGCCGGAGTCGGGCGGTCGACCAGCGCGTCGATGGCGGCCTGCAGTGGGGCGCGGAGGGCCGGGGCGGCAAGGACCGAAGGCGTCACGATCCCACAGATGTTAGGGCGACTCGGTCGATCAACCCGGCCAAGGCACCCGAACGGTGGATCGCACCTCGACGGCCCGCAGCGGCAGCCAGTTCGCCGCGCCGCGTTGGGTCGGCACGGAGCGCATCGATGGTCTCGCCGAGCCGATCGAGTTCGTCCTCGCGCAGCAACACCGCAGCGCCGACCTCGGAGAGCCAGCGCACGTTGTCGCTCTGGTGGTCGTCAGCCGAAGCCGCCCACGGAACGAGGATCGCCGGCGTTGCCGTTGCGGCGACCTCATGGACAGTGCTCGCGCCGCCTCGACCGATCAGCAGATCACACGCGGCGTAGACCGACGCCATGTCGGCCTCGTAGCCGATGACCTGGTGCAACGCTCGGCCGTCGAGACGTTCGACACCCTCGACGAACCGCTCGCCGGTGATCTGACGCACTGCCAGATGCTCGTCATCTCGGTAAGCGTGGAGATAGGTCGCGATCGCACCGTTGAGGACACCCGAGCCGAGCGATCCACCCATGACGGCGATCACGAACTGTTCCGGGTCGAGACCAAGACGGCGCCGCGCGTTCAGTCGGTCGACGGCGCTCGTCCGGTCGACATCGAGGATCGACTGGCGCAGCGGCGCTCCCGTCAGCTCCGCACGCGGGAGCGGTGATTCCTCGAAGGCCACCGCGCACGCTGCGGCCGAGCGGGCCGCCAACCGGCTCGCCCTCCCCGGCGTCCGGTCGTACGACACCACGACCAC
>JBGTCW010000563.1:0-4362 GCA_041748635.1 Ilumatobacteraceae bacterium
GCGAACGCGAGCACCATCTCGCGTCCGAGGCCTCGCGAGCCGCCGGTCACGACCGCCACGCGGCCGGTCAGGTCGAACAGGTCGGTTCCCATGACCGCCGAGTGTGACAGACCGCACGATGACGTCAGGCACTCGTCGAGACATCGCGGGTCTGACCCGTGTTGCCCCTGACGGCACGTCGGTCAGATGGCGAGGGCGGCGCGGCGGGCTTCGAGCACCGCTTCATGGATCGTCCGCGGAGCGACCGCGTCGCCGATACGAACCGCGCCGTCGATGGGGTCGGTCGGCAGACGGAACCCGCAGTCGACGAGCGCAACGCATGGGATCGTCCGGCGCTGGCCGGAGAACCGGTCCTCGACCTCGACCTCTCCCGAGCCTGCTGCCCGCAACAAGGTTCGCCGTTCGGTCGTGACGCCTGCTTGCGCGAGGCGGGTGTTGGCCGGCGCCAGATCGCCGGTGCGTGACAGTTCGTTGCCGGCGATGTTGTCCTGGGTGACGAGTACCGCCCGATCGCCCAGCGCTTCTGCGACCGCCACCGCGATCGGCCCACCGATCGGATCGAACACGACGATGGTGCCGTCGTCGGGGAGCTCCACCAGACCACGTTGCACGTCGGCCACGTCGAACACGACGGCGTCGTCGGAGACGTCGTATGCGCGCGCGCCGGCCATCGACCCCGTCGCCTGGATCACCGTGGTGTGATCGCTGTCGTCCCACTTGTCGGTCGACACGCGGACCTCGGTCCCGAGCCGTTCGAGTTCGCGACGCCACCAGTCGACGAGCGAACCGTTCGGTCCGGCGACGGCAGCGAGCCCACCGATGCGGTCGGATTGCTCGATCACGGTGACACGGTGGCCCCGGATCGTCGCCACTCGTGCGGCCTCCAGACCGGCCGGCCCAGCACCGATCACGGTGACGCTGCGCTGGTGCGGCGACGGCGAGTACCAGTCGGGATCCTCGGTCTCGCGACCGCTGGTCGGCTCGCCGATGCACGTCACGATGGGGTTGCGGGCATCACGCACCTGACACGTCTGGTTGCACCGGGTGCAGGGTCGGATGCGGTCGGTCTCGCCAGCGCGCACTTTGGCGACGAGGTCCGGGTCGGCGATCTGCGCACGGGTCATCTCGATGGCGTCGCACAGCGCATCGTCGTCGTACCCGCCCAGCGCCCACTCGGCCTGGCCCACGTCGACGATCGAGCCCTGAAGGATCACGGGCACCGCAGGATGGGCATCGCGGACCGCCGCTCGGACGGAGCGACACAGGTCGATGTTGAACCCGGTCGGTTCGTGGAAGTCGGGTCGGGTCTTCTCGACCGTGAAGATCGACCCGCGTGTCACCACCAGGTAGTCGAGCCCGGCGGCCACCAGTGCCGTGGCGATCGCCGGTGCCATCTCGGGGGTGACACCCGCCCACGGGGCGAGTTCGTCACACGACAGCCGCAGTCCCACGATCCGATCGCCGACCGCGCTGCGCGCTGCCTCGATCACCTGACGGGCGAACAGCAGACGATCCTGCCCCCACTCGTCGTCGCGGTGATTCGTGAGCCCCGACAGGAATTGGCGAGCGAGACTGTGCTGGCCGGCGTTGATCTCCACGCCGTCGAGGTCGGCATCGACCGCCAGCTTCGTGGCCGAACGGAAACCGTCGACGACTGCAGCAACGTCGTCGGCCTCCATCCATTTGGGTACCTCGCGTGCGTTGACCTCGGGGACTCGCGACGGCGCCCAGAGCGGTGCCTGGCTGTACGCCGACGACCCCTGCCCGCCCGCATGGTCGAGTGATGCGAGAACCAGCGAACCGTGTGGACGACACCGACCGACGACCGATGCCCAACCGTCGGCACACCGCTCGGCCAGGAGCGATCGCTCGTAGGGCCAGTCGGACTGATGGACCGATGCTCCCTCGACGACGATCGTGCCGACACCTCCGCGGGCGCGTCGCTCGTAGTAGGCCACCAGCCGTTCGGGGATTGTCCGATCGTCGGCACCGAGGTTCGTCACGTGCGGGCCGAACATGACCCGATTGGCGGCCGAGCGCGAACCGAAGGTGATGGGTGTCAGCAACTCCATGCGTGACCATTCTGTCGGGAGGGAGTCGCTCTCGGCGGCTCACTCCCGGCTGAGCGAGCGTTCCTCACGTCGAATCATCCGCCGGATGTTGCCGGCGTGCTTCACGACGATGAGCGCACACAACCCGGCGACGGCTGCGAATTCCCATGCTGGCCGTTCGAGCAGGATCAGGCCGACGGGGACCAGTGCGACGGCGATCACGGAGCCCAGCGCCGCCTTGCCGGTCAGTTTCGACACCAGCCACCACAGTCCTACGGCGAGCGGAGCGAGGATCGGCTGCACGATCAGCAGCACGCCGGACCCGGTGGCCACCCCCTTGCCCCCCTTGAACTTGCGGAGCACCGGGAACATGTGCCCGACGATCGCAGCGGCGCCGCACCAATAGGCCATCGGCCGACCGTCGAGCGCGAGACCGAGGCCGGCGGCGAGCGCACCCTTGCCGGCGTCGAGTACGTACACCCAGACGCCCTTGCGCCAGCCCAGCGCACGGGTGACGTTCGACGCTCCCGGATTGCCCGACCCGAAGGTGGAGATGTCGATGCCGTTCGCCCGGGCGATCAGAATCGCCGACGGGAACGTGCCGAGGACGTACGCGATCGGCACGAGGTACCACACGATCTCGGATCCTGTCACGGGCGACGCGCGGCGTCCACATCGCTGGCGCCCGGAGACACCCGGCTGCGGCGCGGGAAATCGTCGAGCGTCATGCGCTGACAACTGAGTAGGGTCGTCGACCCTGTGGCCGGCGACCTCTTCCCCGAACTCGACGCCGAGCGTGCGCACCTGACGTTCGCTCGCGCCTCGCGCGACCGGATGATCGAGCGGCTCGCGGCCGTCGATCCCGAGGGTGCTGCCGACGCGATCACCAAGGAGTACATCGAGGTCACGGTCGCCGACGCGCTGGACGATCTGCGCAGTCCCGGCGCCGGGGACTTCTTCGGGCGCATCGACGACTGGTACATCGGCCGTCGCCACATCGAGGACGATCACCACGACCCGGTGGTCGTCGACTGGCGAGCGCCGATCGCTGCGCCGTTCTACCGCGCCACCTCGGTCGACCCGCTCGGCCTGGCGTTCCGGCGGAGATTCACGCTCGACGACGGTGACCTGATCGCCTACCTCGACGAACACCTCGACGATCCCGACGAGGGCGAGGTCGCCGGCGGGATTCCCGACCCCGTCCTCGCCGAGATCGTCGCCGAGCGGACGGGTGCGATGCGCGAGATCGTCGCCACCATCCAGGGCGAGCAGGACGTCGTGATCCGCTCGTCGATCGACCAGGTGCTCGTCGTACAGGGAGGCCCGGGCACGGGCAAGACGGCTGTCGCGCTCCACCGGGCGGCCTACCTGCTGTTCGAACACCGCGGTCGGCTCGCACGCGACGGCGTGTTGATCGTGGGTCCCAACCGGGCGTTCCTCGACTACATCGGCAACGTCCTGCCGTCGCTCGGCGAACGTGCCGTTCGCCAGGTGACGGTCGACGACCTGTGCATCCCGCGCGTCGAGGTCACCGGCGTCGACGATGCGGAGACGGCTCGATGGAAGGGCTCCGCCGAACGCCTCGTCGACCTCGAGACCGCAGCGCTCGCAACCATTCGCCCGCCGGCCGACGACATCCAGATCCCGATCGGTGCCCGCACCCACGTGATCCGGCGAGAGCAGTTCGGCGAGTGGCTCGAGACGGCGATGTCGGGTACGAGCCCGTTGAACCAGCGGCGCGAGCGGATGCGGTCGCTGGCTCAGCGCGAGTTGCTCCAGCGCACCGGGTCGGACGACACCTGGAAGCAGGCGGCCGCGCTGAAGGCGGCGATCAACACCGCCTGGCCGACCCAGAAGCCGGTTCGACTCGTCGATCGGCTCCTTCCCGGACCGTCGGGCAAGCGGCGAGCGTGGACTCGCGCCGACCAACTGCTCGTCGACGAGGCGAACTCGCTGCTGAACGGGTCGCCGTTCACCTACGGCCACGTGATCGTCGACGAGGCACAGGACCACTCGGCGGTCGCGCTGCGGGTGATCGGCCGCCGCACCCCGACCGGCTCGATGACGCTCGTCGGCGACGTGGCGCAGTCGACAACACCGGCGGGTCAAGAGCGATGGTCGAGCGTGTTCGACCACCTTGCGCTGCGGGGCAAGCCGGAGGGGACAGTCGCTCATCTCACGATCGGCTACCGCGTCGCCGAGCCGATCCTGACCGTCGCCAACCGCCTGTTGCCGTACACGGCCGTGGAGGTCGCCGAGAGCCGCAGCGTGCGTCGCACCGGCGCCCCGCCGACCTGGCACCGCGCGGTCC
>JBGTCW010000564.1:0-3583 GCA_041748635.1 Ilumatobacteraceae bacterium
AACCTCTCCGACGTCGACTCCGGCCAGGGCCCGCTCTGGTTGGGGCGACTGATCTCGGTGTTCGGTCTGGCGGTGCTGCTCGGCTCGCTGGTCGTCATCGCCGCTGCCTGGCCGGAGGGCGTCGAGTACCTGGTGACGATCCGCTTCCTCCGAGTCGTCTGGATCGTGGCCGTGATCGGCACGCTGCTCTACGTCGCCGCGGCCACCGCCGCCGTCACCGGCACCGGACTCGGCAGCGGCTTCAACCCGGTCAACTGGATCGACTTGTTCGATGCCGGCATACCGGGAGTCGCGGCGCTCGCTCGGCTCGTCCTCGTCGTCGCGTGCGCCTGGGTGGCGTTCCGGCCCGACCGCGTGATCGATCCCGTCACCCAGATGGCGGCACTCGGCATTCCGGCCCTCGCGGTCGCCACCATCGGTTTCAGCCGCACGAACATGGATCTCGCCATCCTGGCGGTGCCGCTCTCGATCGTCCATGCGCTCGCGATGTCGGTCTGGCTCGGCGGCGTCGTCCTGCTCGCTCGCGTGGTCCTCGCTGGGCCGGGTGAGGAAGACCTCGTCCACGCGGTTCGTGGATTCGGGCGACTGTCGAACCTCGCCATCGGAGCCACGATCGCCACCGGCATCGTCCAGATGATCCTGCTCGACGGCGGCGACCTGTTCGGCACGTCGCACGGGCGGGTGCTGCTGCTCAAGACGGTCGCCGTGGCCGGGATGATCTTCGTCGCGGTGTCGGCTCGCCAGTTCGTGAACCAGCGCTTGGCGCGGGCGAACGAGATGACGGTCCCGATGGCCGATCGCCTTCGCCGCGCGTTCGGCGTCGAGGCGGCCGTCGGTCTGCTCGTGCTCGCCCTGAGTGGGTGGCTGCTGTCGTTGTCGCCGTCGAACGTCGACAGCGGCCCCTCCATCGACTACGCGATCACCCTTGCCGTCGAGGCTCCCGAGGCAGACCTCGATGTCACGATTCGTCTCACCCGCGACCGTGTGGGCCTGTCAGGGTTGTCCGTCGCCGTCGACGCTCCTGAGGAGGGTCTGTCCGGGCTCGAGGTGGTGCTGACCGCGCCGGCGAACGACACGATCGGATCGATCGCCCAGCCGGTACCGCTCACCGGCGCCGGAACCGCGGTCCTCCTCGAAGGTGAGCAGGGGCTGCCGCTGACGGTCGCCGGCGACTGGACGATGGTCGTCAACGCGGTCACCCCGACGGGCGTGTTCACGAGCGACCCCCAGGGCTTCACGATCCGCGAGGCCGATGGCACCGAGGCGGTTGCTGAACTCACGGTGCCACCGGTGGTCACGGTGACCATTGCGCCGATCAGCGTGCCGTGACGGTCAGCGCGCCGTGATGAAGTCGTGGAACGACACCGGGTCGGCCACGTCGAGCTGGTCGTAGGTACACGACTCGGGGGTGCGGTCCGCTCGCCAACGCAGCAACGACACACCGTGCCGGAAGCGTCGGCCCTCCAGCTGACCGAATGACACCTCGGCGACGAGCCCCATCCTGATCGGGGTGAACGACAGATCTTTGCCAGCGTTCCACCGGCTGCCTCCGCTGGTCGCCGCTCCTGCCGAGTCGCCGTCCCATTCGGCCCACTCGCGCCACGGGTGACCCACGAGTGCATCGTGCGTACGGGGCTCGAGTTCGGCCAGCAGCTCGGCCCGCCGCGCCGCCGAGAACGACGCAGCCACGCCCACCGAGTGCATGTCGCCGTCCGCATCGAACAGCCCGAGGAGAAGCGAACCGACGCCCCGGCCGTCCTTGTGGACCCGGTATCCGGCGACGGCACAGTCGGCCGTGCGTTGATGCTTCACCTTGAGCAGTGAGCGCTTGCCGGGCTCGTACACACCGCCGACCGGCTTGGCCACGATGCCGTCGAGGCCGGCCCCCTCGAAGCGATGGAACCAGTCGTCGGCGACACCCCGGTCGGTCGTGGCCGGAGTGAGGTGCACGCAGTCGTTCTCGACGATCGCGGCCACGAGTGCGTCACGACGGTCGGCCATCGACACGTCGAGGTACGACTCGTCGCCGAGCGCGAGCAGGTCGAACGCAACGAACGCCGCTGGCGTTTCCACTGCGAGTCGGTTGATTCGCGACTCGGCCGGATGGATCCGCTGCAGGAGCGCATCGAAATCGAGGCCGCGTCCCTTGCGTTCGGCGATGACGATCTCGCCGTCGACGATGCACCGGTCGGGGAGCGCCGCGCGGAGCGGGTCGAGCAGCTCCGGGAAGTAGCGACCGAGCGGGCGGAGCTTGCGTGACTGCAGTTCGAGTCGGTCGGCGTCACGCAAGACGATGCAGCGGAAACCGTCCCACTTCGGCTCGAACAGCCAGCCGTCGCCGTCGGGGATCGAACGTGACAACTTCGCGAGCATCGGCTCGATCGGGGGTTGGATCGGCAGCTGCATCGCCGGAAGAGGAGGGGTCGGCGACGCTGCGGCCATGGAGCCATTCTGGTCGATCTTCCGGCGGTGCTCGACAGCCAGTAACTTGCGGGACGTGACGAACCCGATGCAGGAGAAGCTCGCCGACCTCGCCGAACGACGCGAGCAGGCCATTCACGCCGGTTCGCAGCGTTCGGTCGACCGTCAGCACGAGAAGGGCAAGATGCTCGCCCGTGAGCGGCTGGAGTACTTCCTCGACGACGGCTCGTTCCACGAACTCGACATGCTCGCTCGTCACCGTGCCCAGGGTTCGGGCCTCGAGGAGCGGCCGTACACCGACGGTGTCATCACGGGTTGGGGCACCGTCGACGGACGCAAGGTGTTCGTGTTCTCGCAGGACTTCACGGTGTTCGGCGGAGCGCTCGGCGAGGTGTTCGCCGAGAAGATCCACAAACTGATGGATCTCGCACTCAAGGTCGGTGCGCCCGTGATCGGTCTCAACGACGGCGCCGGTGCGCGCATCCAGGAGGGCGTCGTCAGCCTCGCCTCCTACGGAGGCATCTTCCACCGCAACGTCCTGTCGTCGGGCGTCGTCCCGCAGATCTCGGTGATCCTCGGCCCGTGCGCCGGCGGCGCCGTGTACAGCCCCGCGATGACCGACTTCATCTTCATGGTGCGCGAGTCGAGCCACATGTTCATCACCGGCCCCGATGTCGTGAAGACCGTGACCGGCGAGGACGTGACGCTCGAGGAGCTCGGCGGCGCCATGAGCCACGCCACCAAGTCGGGCGTCGCCACGTTCGTGTCGTCCGACGAGAAATCGTGCCTCGACGACGTGCGTTTCCTGCTGTCGTTCCTGCCGTCGAACAACCTCGAGGATCCGCCTGTCGAGGATCTCGGCGACGATCCCGACCGCCTGTGCCCGGAACTCCGCGACATCCTGCCGGCGAGCCCCAACCTGCCGTACGACATGACCGAGGTGATCCGCCACGTCGTCGACGACGGCGAGTTCTTCGAGTACTTCCCGCACTGGGCGAAGTCGATCGTGTGCGGGTTCTCACGCATCGACGGCCAACCGGTCGGCATCGTCGGCAACCAACCCAAGATCCTCGCCGGGGTGCTCGACATCGAGTCGTCCGAGAAGGCTGCCCGCTTCGTGCGCACCTGCGACTCGTTCAACATCCCGTTGATCACCTTCGTC
>JBGTCW010000565.1:0-1533 GCA_041748635.1 Ilumatobacteraceae bacterium
CCGATCGCCACCCACGTGATGCCCGCCTCGTGATACCGCATGGCGATCTCGGGGTACGGACGGGTCTCGCCATCGGTGATGTCCTTGCCCGTGCCGGCTTCACCCGTGAAGGCGTTGACCGCACCGGCGAACAGATTGCCCGAGATGTTCTCGAGGTGGCCGCGGTACTTGAGCCACGGGCCCGCCGCGGAGATGTGGTCGGTGGTGCACTTGCCCTGCGCCTTCATCAGCACGGGGAGTCCCTGGTAGTCGTTGCCATCCCACGCGAGGAACGGCGCGAGTAGCTGCAGTCGGTCGCTGGTCGGCGACACGGCAACCTCGACACCCGAGCCGTCGGCCGGGGGAGCGGTGTAGGTGTTCTCGCCCGGGTCGTAGCCGGCGTCGGGGAGGATCTCACCCACCGGCGCGTCGAGGGTGATCTCGGTGCCGTCGGGAGCGGTGATCGTGTCGACGGTGGGATCGAAGTCGAGACGGCCCGCCAGGGCGATCGCGAGCACGGTGTCGGGGGAGGTGACGAAGCTGAGCGTGTTCGCCGAGCCGTCGTTGCGCTTCGGGAAGTTGCGATTGAACGAGTTGACGATCGTGTTCGGCTGACCGGTGATCGACGCCGGGCGTGACCACTGACCGATGCAAGGCCCGCATGCGTTCGCGAGCACGGTGGCGCCGATCGCCTCGAGGTCGGCGAGCAGGCCGTCGCGCTCGATGGTGGCGCGGATCTGCTCGGAGCCGGGCGTGATCAACAGCTCGGTCTTCGCCCGGAGGCCGGCAGCGGCGGCCTGGCGGGCGAGCGACGCGACCCGGGTGAGGTCCTCGTACGACGAGTTGGTGCACGAGCCGATCAAGCACGCCGACGGCTCGAGCGGCCAGTCGTTCTCGCGGGCCGCGGCGCCGACACCGGCTGCACCGACACGGTGGGCGCGGTCGGGGGAATGGGGGCCGTTGATCAACGGCTTGAGAGCGTCGAGGTCGATCTCGATCAATTGGTCGTAGAGCGCGCCGTCGTCGGCGCGGAGGTGTTCGGCCACACGGTCGGCGGCGTCGGCGATGGCTTCACGGCCCGTCGCCTTCAAGTACTGCGCCATGTGCTGGTCGTACGGGAAGTGCGACGTGGTGGCCCCGATCTCGGCGCCCATGTTGCAGATGGTCGCCTTGCCCGTCGCCGAGATCGAGTCGGCGCCCGGACCGAAATACTCGACGATCGCGCCGGTGCCGCCCTCGACCGTCAGCACCCGGGCGACTTCGAGGATGACATCCTTCGGGCTCGACCAGCCGCTGAGCGTGCCGGTCAGCTTCACGCCGATCACCTTGGGCCAGCGAACGTTGAACGGGAAACCGGTCATTACGTCGACCGCGTCCGCACCGCCGACTCCGATGGCGATCATCCCGAGTCCACCCGCATTGGGCGTGTGGCTGTCGGTGCCGATCATCATGCCGCCTGGAAAGGCGTAGTTCTCGAGGACGACCTGGTGGATGATGCCGGACCCCGGACCCCAGAACCCGAGGCCGTACTTCGCGGAGACCGACCGCAGGAAG
>JBGTCW010000566.1:0-3297 GCA_041748635.1 Ilumatobacteraceae bacterium
GGCTTTTTCGGGTCCGAACCGGTACGATTGGTCGTCCTGATTTCGCTTCGGAGATGCCAATGAAGACTGACGTTCACCCCACTTATGCCGACACCATCGTGCACTGCTCGTGCGGCAACACGTTCACGACTCGTTCCACCAAGCCGGGCACGCTGTCGGTCGAGCTGTGCAACGAGTGCCACCCGTTCTTCACGGGCAAGCAGAAGCTCGTCGACTCCGGCGGACGCGTCGAGCGCTTCAACAAGCGCTACGGCCAGCGCAAGAACGCGCCGGCGACCCCCGCCGACGACTGACTCGACGGGCCGCGCGCCCACTCGATCGAACTCTGAACGCCGCCCCGACGGGGCGGCGTTCGCCGTTGTGGCCCAGCGCGCGGGAACTCCTCAAGTTCTCACAGTCGCACGCCGATGACGAGCTGGGACTTCTCACATGGCGCCACCTCCGTTGACCGAGGCGAACGTCCGGCACCTGCTGCGCCGGACCGAATTCGTCGACCGCCCGCATCGGGTCGCGGAGCTGCTCGCGCTCGACACGATGGCCGAGGCTGTCGACGACGTGCTCTCGGTCGCAGCGTTTCCACCGTCGGTCACCTTCACCGCATCCGCCGACCGCGACTGGGAACGCGGCCAGGATCTCACCCACTTCTGGCTCGACCGGATGGCTCACGACTCGGCCCGACCGTTCCAGGAGCGACTTGCGTTCTTCTGGCACGGTCACTTCTGCAGCGAATTCAGCAAGGTCGGCTCGGCGACGCTGATGAGCGAACAGATCGACCTGTGGCGACGCAGCGGACTCGGCAGCATCGCCACGCTTGCCACGACGATGTCGACGCAGGTCGCGATGCTCCGCTACCTCGACAACAACCAGAACAAGAAGACGTCACCCAACCAGAACTTCGCCCGCGAGTTGATGGAGCTCTTCCTGCTCGGCGTGGGCAACTACACCGAGGCCGACGTCGAAGCCTCCACGGCGGCGTGGACAGGTCACAGCGACCAGTGGGACGCCGTAGTGAATCCGTACCGCTGGCGTCCCACGTGGCACGACGCCAACCCGAAGCACTTTCTCGGTCGACCCATCAACACCAATGCGACGTCGACCGTTTGGCCCGACCATGGTCCCGAGACGATCTCGGTGATGCTCGGCAACGGCATCGTGCCGGCAGGAGCGGCCAACGTCGCGAACCGCGGCCGCCCCACGCGGGACGTCGCTGCCGAATTCCTGTCGCGCAAGCTCTGGACCTCGTTCGCCACCGACACATCACCACCGGCCGGAGTGCTGAGCGACATGCGCACGGCGCTGACGTCGAACGGTTTCTCGGTGCGCCACTGGGTGACCGCGATGCTCACCCATCCCGACTTCTACACCGACTCGGTCAAGCAGGGCCTCGTGCGCACGCCCGTCGAGTTCGTCGTCGCCCTCATGGTGGCCACCGGCAAGCGGTCGCGTGACGCGAACGTGACCTGGATGATGGAGGCAATGGGTCAGCGGTTGTTGTTCCCGCCGAATGTGAGCGGCTGGCGACCGAACGGCTACTGGGTGAACGCCAGCGCGATGGAAGGTCGGGCTCGCACCGCGCAGAGCTTTGCCTGGGCGTCCAGCCGCAACTACTGGAACGAGCCCGATGGTCCGCTCACGTTGGCCGGCGGGTCGATCATGCGATCGCAGATCACCGCTCGTACGCCGTGGCCGGCACAGCTCCCCGTGCTCACGGGCGCCGCCTTGGTCGATCGACTCCTCGGTCTGATGAACCTCCGACTCCCGCCGTCCACCGTGGCCGAGATCGTGCGCTATGCGAACGGCGCCAGCGTCTGGGAACGACACAGCGCCATCCTCCTGCTCATGCTCGCTCCCGAGATGCACCTGGCCTGACCATGCTCGACCCCGACATCTCCACCGCCGACGCCCTGCGACATCTCCATGTGGCCGAGCTCGACGTCAACGCGATCAACCGTCGACGCTTCCTGCAACTCGTCGGCCTCGGTGTCGGCGCCGGTGCGTTGACGGGCCCGATGAGCTCGCTGCTCGACCTCTCGTTGCCCGGTCTCGACCCCTCGGTGTGGGCGGCAGGCCCGGCCGGCCCGAACGACGGGGTGCTGATCGTGATCGGCATGTTCGGAGGCAACGACGGACTGAACACCGTCGTACCGATCAACGACCAGCAGTACTACGGCCAACACCGCAGCCTGGCGATCCAGCCCGAGGCCACGCTGTCGATCGACGCCGCAACCGGGCTGCATCCCGAACTCACCACGTTCAAGCAGTTCTGGGATGCCGGCCAACTCGCGATCGTCGAAGGCATCGGCTACCCCGACCCCGACCTCAGTCACTTCAACTCGATGGCGAAATGGATGGCCGGCAGCCCCACCGGTTTCCCGACCTCGGGGTGGCTCGGTCGGTGGCTGGACGGGTACCTGGGAGGCACCAAGAATCTCTACGCGGCCGCGCAGATCGGTCAGTCGGTGCCGCTGCATCTCGTCGGACGAGCACAACGCGGCACGTCGGTCGCTGCTGGTCGCCCGGCCTTCGGTGCATCAACCAACGCCGGCGATCGGAAGATCTACGCGGCGTTGCGCCTCATGGGTGTCGGCGATCCCGCCACCTGGCGTGGGCGGGTGGGTGGCGCAACGATCGACCAGCTCGATCTCGCGACGACGCTCGCCCCGCTGATCCCACCGGACGACCAGCTGTCGGACACTCCGCTCGTCGCCGAGTTGGAGGTGATGGCCCGCCTGGTGAACGCCAACCTGGGTCTGCGGGTGCTCAGCGCAGGTTGGGGCGACTTCGACAGCCACGCCGGACAACCGAACCAACACGGCGCCCGCATGCGCGAACTGAACGCAGCGGTGTCGCGGTTCTTCCAGGTGCTGTCTCCGGCCTGGTCGAGCCGGGTCACGATCATGACGTTCTCCGAGTTCGGTCGAACCAGTTGGAGCAATGACGGCGCCGGCACCGACCACGGAACCGCGGCGCCGCACTTCGTGCTCGGCGCGAATGTGCGTGGCGGTCGCTACGGACAACGTCCGACGCTCGCCGGGCTGGACCGCTGGGATCGCATGGCATTCCACGTCGATTTCCGCGACTACTACGGCAGCGTGATCGATGGCTGGCTCGGCGGTGGTGCGTCCGACGTGCTCGGCGGCCGCTCGATCCAGCAACTCGCGCTGTTCGCCAACGCCCCCGGCGTCGTTCCGCCGACGCCTCCACCGCCTCCGTCGCCAATGCCGACGCCAGTGGTCACCGCTCCACCGCTGGTCGGTGCCGGACGGTTCGTTTCCATCGCCCCGCGGCGGGTGTGCG
>JBGTCW010000567.1:0-6743 GCA_041748635.1 Ilumatobacteraceae bacterium
CCAGAACGCCTCCGTGTCGGCCAGCGCGTCCTCGGCGGCAACCGCCGCAGCCACCAGGGCCGTGGCGCTCCCGATCCGCGTCGTCACGGCGAGCGACGCCTCCACCGTCACGGTGACGGTGACCTACGTCGATCAGGTCGACGTGGCGATCATCGGGTCGCTGATCGGGCCGGTCACGCACACCGCCTCTGTCACGATGGCCATCGAGCCACCATGAGCAGACACCCGTAGCCTCCACGACCGTGCAGGTCCATACGCGTGTCGACGTCATCGGCGGTTCGGTCGTGGTCGCCGTCGACGGCCCGGTCGACCTGGCCGCCGTCGGGCGCCTCTACGACGATCTCACACGCGCCGTTCGCCAACATCCCGGCGTCACGGTGCTCGTCGATCTCGACGAGGTGAGTGTGCTCGACGACGCCGGGCTCGGCGTGCTCCTCGGAGCGGCGGCGGCCGCCCGGGACGCTGGAGGCGACCTCGAGGTGATCTGCACGCGGTCGGCGTTGTGCGAGCGGTTGCGTGCGACCCGCTTCGACCGTGCTGTCGCGGTGCGGAGTTCGATCACGTGACGACATCATCCGACGCCCGACCGACGGTGTGGGTGCTCGGGGACCAACTCAATCGCGACCTCGGCGCGCTGCGCGACGCCGACCCCGAATCGCACCGTGTCCTGATGGTCGAGAGCGTCGCGAAGCTCGCTGGAAAGCGATGGCACCGTCAGCGGGCACACTTCGTCGTCGCCTCGATGCGACGCTTCGCCGACGAGCTTCGCTCGGCCGGGTTCGAGGTGGACTACCGCATCGCCGATTCGCTCCGAGCGGGCCACGCCGCCCACGTCGCCGCCGTCGCACCCGCCGACATGATGGCGACCGAACCGGCGAGTTGGGGTGGTCTGGAGCTGCTGCGCGAACTCGGTGTGACGATCGTGCGGTCGAACCAGTTCCTCTGCCACTACGACGATTTCGCCACCTGGGCGCACGGCCGCCGTCAGCTCAAGATGGAGGACTTCTACCGGTGGCAGCGTCAGCGACTCGGCTACCTGATGGACGGTGACGAACCACTGACCGGGCGCTGGAACTACGACGACGAAAACCGTGAACGACCACCGAAGACCGGGTCCCCATGGCCGGACCCACCGCGGTCGCGACTCGACGACCTCGACCGAGCCGTACTCGACGATCTCCCCGACAGCTGCTGGGGCGCCGAACCTGACGGCACGTGGGCCACGACCCGACGCGGCGCGCTCGCACGGTTGCGCCACTTCGTCGACGACGTGTTGCCGATGTTCGGCCCCCACGAAGACGCGATGGTGGAGCGATCGTGGCACCTCGCCCACTCCGTGCTGTCGCCGTACCTCAACATCGGGCTGCTGCTCCCCGGTGAAGTGTGCGATGCCGTCCAGGACGCATTCGACGAGGGTCGGATCCCGATCGCATCAGCGGAGGGCTTCATCCGACAGGTGATCGGCTGGCGCGAGTACGTGTGGGGCGTGTACTGGCTGTGGATGCCCGAGTACCGCGACCGCAACGCGCTCGGTGCCGACCGACCGGTGCCGCCGGCGTTCCTCGGCGAGGCGACGACCGAGATGAACTGCGTCGCCAACTGCATGTCGACGTTGCACGACCGCGCCTACAACCACCACATCCAGCGGCTGATGGTGCTGGGCAATCTCGCCATGCTGCACGGTGTCGACCCGTGGGAGATGACGGAGTGGATGTGGTCGAGCTTCATCGACGGCGCCGAGTGGGTGATGCTGCCGAACGTGATCGGGATGAGCCAGTGGGCCGACGGCGGGATGATGGCCACGAAGCCGTACGCCGCAGGCGGGAACTACATCGACAAGATGAGCGACTACTGCGGCACGTGTCGATACGACCGCAAGCAGCGAGTCGGTGATGACGCGTGCCCCTTCACGACGCTGTACTGGGACTTCCTCGCCCGCCATCACAACGTACTGGTGAGCAACCCGCGCATCGCCCGACAGGTGCGGGCGTCGGAGCAGCTGTCGGATCTGCCGGCCGTGCGCGAACGCGCCGTCGAGGTGCGGCGCCGACTCGACGACGGCACGCTGTGACGATGAGCGACGAGCCCATCTTCCATCTGGCGGTGCCGGACGACTGGGTTGCGGCCTTCGCGACCGGCGAGTACCGGATGTCGACCCGGGGCGTCACGCTCGAACAGGAAGGCTTCATCCACTGCTCGACCCGCGCCCAGATGCAGGACACCGCTAACCGGTACTACGGCGACCTCGATCAGCTCGTCGTGCTCACGATCGATCCGCACCTCGTGCCGTCACCGATCGTGTTCGAACCGCCAGCCTCCGACGCGGACGTGCTGTTCCCACACATCTACGGCCCGCTCCCGATCGCTGCGGTCAACGTCGCCACCTCCTGGCACCGCAGGCCCGACACCCCCTGGGCGCTCGACGCCCCGATGTAACGTTTGGTGTCTGACACCAACCGTTACATCGTCACCAGTGGCTGGTGCCGGGGGCGCCCTTGAACGGGCCGGTGACGTTGACCGTCACCCAGCCGCCGTAGAAGCTGCCCTCGTTGCTGGTGACGCGCTCGTCGTCGATCCAGCACTCGTCGACTTTCTGGGCGTAGAACGCCCAGTGACCGACAATCGCCTCGAATGCGCCGGTTGGGGACGGGTACGTCCAAGCTGCGTCGGCCACCCGCTCGTCGTCCACCACCATGTCGGCGTACTCCGCGACGCCTTTCCACTCACAGAGCGAGCGCCGATCCGACCGTGCCAACCGCGCTGTGTCGACGAAGTCGGTCGCCACGTAGTACGCCGGCGGTTGGCTCGTCTCGAGGACGCGGTGCGCCCACGGTGCGTCGACGATCGTCGCTCCGCCGTGGATCACCCGGACTCGCCAGTCGACGCGTTCGAGACGGGGCGGCCGCGGAAAGTCCCACACGGACTCGATCGGCTTGCCGTTTGCCGCAATCTCCACGACGTACACGATGTGCCTGGCACAACGTGTACGTCGAGTCGTGCTCAGAGTTCGTCGAACTCCGACTCTTCCGGGGGGCGGGTGCGGCCGCCTGCTCGCTTGTCGCCGGCCTTGTCGTGCGCGCGTTGCTCCTCCTCGAGCGCCGCCTCCTCCTCGATCAGTCGTTCGAGGCTCGTGAGACGTACCGGTTCGAGGTCGCCGGCGGCGATGGCGGCCTGCACCGCGCAACCCGGTTCCTGGTCGTGCTTGCAGTCACGGAACCGGCAGTGATCCATGAGGTCGAAGACGTCGGCGAAGGCCCGCTCGATGCCGTTGCCGGACAGCCACAGGCTCAGCGCCCGCACGCCGGGGGTGTCGATCAACCAGCCCTCACCGGGCAGCGGCACGAGTTCGGCTGCGACCGTGGTGTGGCGGCCACGCTGATCGCCCTCGCGCACCGCGAAGGTGGCCTGGCGTTCGGCCCCGATCAGCGCGTTGACGAGCGTCGACTTCCCGACGCCGCTCGCCCCGAGGAACGTCAACGTGCGGTTGCCGACGGCGTAGGAGCCGATCTCCTCGACCCCCTCGCCCGACGCGCCACTCGCGAGCAGCACCGGCACGCCGAGCGCCACCTCGCTCAGCGCTGCCCGACCCGGCCCGGGATCGTCGACGAGGTCGGTCTTGGTGAGCACCACGACCGGCTCGGCGCCCGAGTCGAACGCCAGCACCAGCTCGCGTTCGAGACGGCGCGGGCTCGGCGGCGAGCCGAGGGCATGCACGAGGAAGACGACGTCGATGTTCGCCGCCAACGTGTGCGAGACCGCCCGCATCCCATCGAACGAGGCCCGCCGCGTGAACGCCGAACGCCGAGCGAGGACGTGTTCGACGCGCTCGAGGTCATCGGTCGGGATCACCCAGTCTCCGACCGCCACGTCGGCGCCGATGTTGCGCACGCGAAGCGGGTCGACGACCCCACGCGCCTGGTCCATCGAGCGCACGACGGTGCTCCATCCGCGGTCGAGTCGCGACACGCGACCAGGCGCACCGACGCGGCCGATGTCGGTCCACGCCTGGTCGAAGTCGCCGGCCCAACCGAGCGCCGGGTCCGGCTCGTGGATCGCGCTCGACATCGTGGTCGCACCGTACCCGCGATGGGGAATCGGCTGTTCCTCGGGCACACTCTCGACATGGCAAGACCTCTCGTCGTCGTCGAGTCGCCCGCCAAGGCGAAGACACTGTCGAAGTTCCTCGGCAGCGGCTACGACGTGCGCGCCTCGGTCGGCCACGTGTCCGATCTGCCGAGCAAGGGCCTGAACATCGACGTCGACAACGACTTCAAGCCCACCTACGAACTCACCGAACGGGGCAAGACGGTCGTCAAGGATCTCAAGGCGGCGCTGAAAGACGCGTCGGAGCTCTATCTCGCAACCGACGAGGACCGCGAGGGCGAAGCCATCTCGTGGCACCTGCTCGAGTACCTCAAGCCGAAGGTGCCGGTGAAGCGGATGGTGTTCCACGAGATCACCAAGGCGGCGATCGACCACGCGGTCAACAACCCACGCGACCTCGACTACGGCCTCGTCGACGCCGCCGAGACGCGACGCATCCTCGACCGCCTCTACGGCTACGAGGTGTCACCCGTGCTGTGGCGCCGTGTCAACCGTGGCTTGTCGGCGGGGCGAGTGCAGAGCCCATCGGTCCGCCTGATCGTCGAGCGTGAGCGCGAGCGCATCGCCTACGTCACCGCCGACTACTGGGACATCGACCTCAGCACGGCCACGCAGCCGGCGTTCGGAGCGAAGCTCGTAGCCGTCGCCGGCGATCGCGTTGCGACCGGTAAGGACTTCGACGCACGAGGCCAGGTGTCGCCCAAGGTCGTGGCGCTCGACGAAGCACGCGCCCGCTCGCTCGCCGAGGGACTGCACGACGCCAAGTTCACGGTGCGCTCGGTCGAGGAGAAGCCGTACCGCTCGTCGCCCAAGGCCCCGTTCATGACCTCGACGCTCCAACAGGAGGGCGGGCGCCGGCTGCGGTTGTCGTCGTCGCAGGTGATGCGCGTGGCTCAGGGGCTCTACGAGCGGGGCTTCATCACCTACATGCGTACCGACAACGTCGTGCTGTCCGACGAGGCGATGCAGGCCACCCGCGCTGCGGTCACGAGCGAGTACGGCGCCAACTACCTCAATGCTGCGCCGAAGCAGTACTCGTCGAAGGTCAAGAACGCGCAGGAAGCCCACGAGGCGATCCGTCCGACGACGCCGTATCGGTCGCCTCAGGCGCTCGGCTCGGAACTGAACAGCCAGGAACTCGCGCTCTACCGACTCATCTGGCAGCGCACGCTCGCCTCGCAGATGGCCGACGCCACGGGCGTCACGGTCAGCGTGCGCCTCGCCGCCAACGCGACCGACCGCTCGACCGGCGAGCTGACCGACTGCGAGTTCGCCGCGTCGGGCACGACGATCACCTTCCCCGGTTACCGCGCCGTGTACGTGGCGTCCAAGGAGGAGACCGGCGACGACGACGCCGAGAACGAGGCTCTGCTCCCGCCGCTGACCCAGGGCGACGAGGTGCCGATCGCCACGATCGAACCCAACGGCCACAGCACCTCGCCGCCGGCGCGCTACACCGAGGCATCGCTGGTCAAACGGCTCGAGGAACTCGGGATCGGGCGACCCTCGACCTGGGCGTCGATCATCCAGACGATCCAGGACCGCGGGTACGTGTGGAAGAAGGGCCAGGCGCTCGTGCCGACCTGGACAGCATTCGCCGTGATCCGGCTGCTCGAGGAGCACTTCGACGCGCTCGTCGACTACGACTTCACGGCCTCGATCGACGCCGACCTCGACGAGATCGCCAATGGGCGTCGTGCGAAGGCGAAGTGGCTGAAGCGCTTCTACTTCGGCGATACCGGCGACGGGGACACCGAGCCGATCTCGGCCGAGGCGGGCTTCGGCGAGGACGCGATGCGCGGCTTGAAGCGCTTGGTCGAAGAGAACCTCGACGAGATCGATGCCGCCGAGATCAACACGTTCCCGCTCGGCGCCGATGCCGACGGCAACATGATCGTGGTCAAGCCGGGCAAGTACGGACCGTACGTGAAGCGTGGCGACGACACCGCCAGCGTCCCCGACGACCTCACACCCGACGAACTGACCGTCGACAAGGCGATCGAGTTGCTCGCCGCCCCGAAGTCCGACGAACCGATCGGTGCACTCGACGGCTACCCGGTCTATGCGAAGAACGGCCGCTACGGGCCGTACGTGCAATGGGGAGACCACGACGATCCGCCGCCCGGGTTCGAGAAGCCGAAGATGTCGAGCCTGTTCAAGACGATGGTGCTGGAGCGGATCACGATGGACGACGCCGAGGCGCTACTCCAGCTTCCCCGCCATCTCGGCGACGATCCCGCCGACGGCGAGCCGATCCTTGCCAACAATGGTCGCTACGGGCCGTATGTGCAGAAGGCGAAGGACTACCGCAACATCGACTCCGAGGACCAGCTCTTGCAGATCACCCTCGACGAGGCGCTCGTGATCTTCAGCCAGCCGAAGGTCTACAAGCGCGGTGGCGGCAACATGGCTGCCAAGGGCCCGCTCCGCGAGTTCGGCACCGACCCGGTCAGTGAGCGCGCGGTCGTCGCGAAGGACGGCAAGTTCGGGGTCTACGTGACCGACGGCGAGACCAACGCGTCACTCGGCAAGGGCGATCGCCTCGAAGCCATGGCGCCGGAACGGGCGTACGAGCTGCTGGCGATCCGTCGCGAGGCGATCATCGCGAAGGGCGGCCCGACCAAGAAGCGCGCTGCGAA
>JBGTCW010000568.1:0-2405 GCA_041748635.1 Ilumatobacteraceae bacterium
GCGAAGTGCGTGCCGGTCACGTGCAGGTACACATCGTCGAGCGTGGGCGTTCGCAGCGTGAGCGACTTCACCGACACGCCGCAGCCGTCGAGCGCCACGGCGACCTGGGCGATCACAGCCGCGCCATTGGCGGTCATGAGCGCCACCTCGTTGTCGTGCGTCTGCACGTCGTCGACGCCATCGATTGCCCGAAGCGCGTCTGCGGCCACCCGAGGGTCGCCGTCGACCTCAGCTTGGATCAGGTCGGTGCCGATCTCGCGCTTCAACGCGCTCGGTGCCCCTTCGGCCTTGATCAGACCGTTGGCGATGATGCCTACCCGGTCGGCGAGTTCGTCGGCCTCCTCGAGGTACTGCGTCGTGAGGAAGATCGTCATGCCGTACTCGCGATTGAGTCGGCGGACCTCGGCCCACACTGCCGATCGGCTGGCCGGGTCGAGACCGGTGGTCGGTTCGTCGAGGAACAGCACCTGTGGTCGGTGGATCAGCGACATCGCCAGGTCGAGCCGACGCTTCATGCCGCCCGAGTACGACTCGACACGGTTGTCGATCGCCTCGCCGATGTCGACCAGCCCGATGACATCGTCCATGCGGCTCGCGATGTCGCGCTTGCTCAGCCCGTAGAGGCGACCCTGGAGTTGCAACATCTCGCGGCCGGTCTGTTTGCCGTCGATGGACGAGTCCTGGAGCGCCACCCCGATACGCAGCCGGATCTCGCCCGGTTGGCTGGCGACGTCGAAGCCGGCGACGGAGGCGCTTCCCGAGGTGATCCCGAGCAGCGTGCACAGCATCTTGACGGTCGTCGACTTGCCAGCGCCGTTGGGTCCGAGGAAGCCGTAGATCTCGCCGGTGTCGACGGACAGATCGATGCCGGCGACGGCGTCGAAGTCACCGAAGGCGCGCCGGAGGGCCTGGGCGTGGATGGCTGGAGACATGGTCGTCAGGATGCCGGATCCTGTTCGAGTTCAGGCGTCGAGCCGACCGTCGATGATGTGGACGCTGCGGTCGCAGTAGTGGGTGATGCGCTCGTCGTGGGTCACGACGATGGCGGCGGTGCCACGAGACTTCATCTCGTTGCGGATCAGCTCCATCACCTGCTCGCCGAGCTTGGTGTCGAGCGCAGACGTCGGCTCGTCGAAGAGCACGAGCGCAGGATCGTTCATCAGTGCACGTCCGATCGCCACGCGCTGACGCTGGCCTCCGGAGAGCTGCGACGGCAGGTTCTTCGCGCGATCGGCCAGCCCGAGTTCCTCGAGCAGCTGATCGGCGCGCTCCCTGGCCGGTGCGCCACTGCGCTTGCCGAGTTCGTCGACCACCAGCAGGTTCTCGCGGGCGTTGAGGAACGGCACGAGGTTGACCGACTGGAACACGAACCCCACCTTCTCCTGGCGGAACTTCGTGAGCTGCTTGGCGTCGTGGTTCGAGATGTCCTCGTCGCCGACGACGATCGTGCCCTCGGTGGCCGACAGGATGCCGCCGGCGATCGAACACAGGGTGGTCTTGCCGGACCCCGACGGTCCGACGAGCGCGACCATCTCGTCGCTGCCGAGGGTGAGCGTGGCGTGGTCGAGTGCCACGACGTCGGAGCCGTCGCCCATCGTGTACACCTTGCGCACGTCGGCGAGCGCCAGCGCGGTCGAGGTGGGGGCAGGGGCGGGGGGTGCGGTGGTCATGATGTGGTTCCCGTCATGAGGTGGTTCCGATGGCAGAGGCGGGGTCGACGCGCAGGACGCGTCGCAGGGAGAACGAGCAACCGATCACGGCGGCGACCAGCAGCAGCACGGTGCTCAGGATGATCCGGCCGGGGGTGATCAGCAACGGGATCGAGCCGGCGGGCAACAGCAGATCGAGCGCCACCACCAACGTGCCAGCGACGAAGGCCGCGATCGCGGTGACCACCACGGCCTGCACGACGAGGCCGGCGAAGATCGTCGACGATCTCGCGCCGAGCGCCTTCAGCACGCCGTACAGGCTGGTTCGTTCGACGGTGAGCAGCGCGAAGAACAGCGCGATGACCACGAGGGCGATGGCGATCGTGACGCCGATGATCTGGTTGAACGTCGCGGTCTGCTCCTGGACGCCGGGGATGGCGTCGATCGCACCCTGGACGGTGAACGATTCGGTGGCGCCGCCGGTCGCAGCGTCGATCGCCGCGGGCAGATCGTCACCGTCGCCGCGCACGATGAGGCCCTGCCAGACGTCGGGAGCGAGCTGCGCGTCGGGCCGGTTGGCGCTCAGCACCTCGCGCCACGTCTCGGGCGAGGCCCACAGGCTCGCCTGCCCGTTGAAGGTGGTGTCGTTGACGAAGCCGACGATCTCGATCGGCGATCGGGCCGGGCCGAGCTCGATCACCATGCCCACCTCGACGCCGTCCGATTCGAGCGTGTCGTCGGCCCAGGCCTGGCCAG
>JBGTCW010000569.1:0-2745 GCA_041748635.1 Ilumatobacteraceae bacterium
ATCCGAACACCCTCGACATCGACGAGGTCGAGATCGTCGACGCCCCAGCGGATCGTGACCGGCGACTGCGCCGTCTGCTGATCGAGCACTCCCAGCGCGACACGCGCCGCCGCCAGCGACGGTGGGGCACTGCCGACGGCGTGACGGACCCGCTCCCGCTGCGTCTGATCGAGTCCCGCCGGGAACAACAGATCGAGCAGCACGTCCCACGGATCAACAACTGCAGGGGCGGGACGACGACGCATGAACACCCCATGATCTTGCCAGCTCCGGCCCGCCCTACCCCCTCGCTTCGCCGGGTAGCCGCTCACCACCGGACCCGTCAACGTCTGAGCGCAGAACTGAACGAATCTGCGTCGACACCAGCTTGCCGAAGGATCCCTCCGAGGGTCCCGCGCTTGAGTTCACGATGCAACGGCACCACGCAGCCGGTTGCATGGCGTCGAAGCATCACGTGACTGCCTCGCTGTCGCACGACGACAAAGCCGAGGCGCTCGAGCGCCGCGACGGTCTGAGCGCCTGAAACGACTGGGAGTTCAGGCAACGTCAGCGATGCAGAACGTGGTGACAACTGGCCGCTCGCCGAGCGGCAAAGGAAACTCTTCGAGGTACAGAGCCGTCGCTTCGACCAGGTTGCTCAGCGCTTCCGCCTGGGTCTCACCTTCGGACGTCGTTCCCGTCTCCGGATTCAGCGCACTGAACCCACCCTCCGGCGCGCCCCACAGGATCGCTGTCAGTTCGACGGCTTCGCCCGGAATCCCCATGCCTCCATCTAACCGACCGGGATCCGGATTCGCAATCGGTCCGTGCTCGTCACCCGCGCTTGAGGTCGACGACCGCGCCACCGCTGGCGTCGACGAGCTGCTGCGGGGTCAGCGAGAACACGTCGTGCCACGTGCCGGCGGCGGCCCACACGACCTCGAACGCCAGCAAGTCGGGGTCGATGAACACGCGCAGCTCGGTGTCGTGGCCGAACGGTGGAACACCACCGATCGGGAAGCCGGTCGCCGCGCGCACGGTGTCGGCGTCGACCCGACTACATCGCGCCCCACCGGCCGCGAGCGCCAACTTCGACTCGTCGAGCTGGTTCGCCCCACTCACGTAGGCCAGCACGACCTCGCCATCGACCGCGAAGATCAGGCTCTTCACGATCTGGGCGACATCGCAGCCGATCGCTGTTGCAGCGTCGACGGCGGTCTTCGTCCCCTCCGGGAACCGCACCGGCTGCACGTCGATCCCGATCGCAGACCCGGCCTCGATCACCCGGCTCACGTTGCGGTGTGGTGCGTCAGACATCACCGCCGACGGTAGCGGGCCTCACGCAGCGCCCACTCCATCACACGTGCGATGAGCGAAAGGCCCCGCATTCGCCGGCTTGCCTCATCGCAGGCACAGTTGATCGCCGGGCGATGAGCGAGACCACCCGCCGACCGCGGGTTCGCTCATCGCAACGGGCTTCACCCGGCTGGGGTCACATCATGCCGAGTTCGAGGCGGGCGACATCGGACAGTCGGGAGGCGTCCCACGGTGGGTCGAACACCAGCTTGACCTCGACCTCCTCGACGCCGTCGAGCGCAGCGACCGCATCGTGCAGGTCCGAGCGCAGGATGTCGCCCATGCCGCAGAACGGAGCTGTCACCGACATGTCGATCTCGACGCGCCAGCCTCCACCGTCGACTTCCTCGGCATCGATGCGATAGACGAGGCCGAGCTCGACGATGTCGACGGGGATCTCGGGGTCGTACACCGTCGTGGCCGCCTCCCAGACGCGATCGACGCTGAACGGCCCGCTCGACACCGCAACCGGGGCGTCTGCAAGGTCAACGAACCCGAGATCGATCGAGTCCTGTCGACCCAGCCGGGCCATCTCACCCTCGCGCGTCTTCACTGTCGCAGTTCCGCCGAGCGCCTGCAGCAGCGTCACCCGCTCGCCCTTGGGGAGCACCACGCGATGCCCGGCCGGGACGATCGTGACCTCGCAGTCGTGCGGCAGCACGAACCCTTTGCGCACCCCGACACCGACACCGGTCTCCACGCCGACATCGCCAGCGGCGTCCTGATCGTGCTCAGTCACGGCCGTGTCCGAGGCGATCGGTGATCCAGGTGCGGACGGCGTCGAGACCCACGTCGTCGACCACCTGGTCGGCGAAGCCGTTGATCAACAGGCGTCGCGCCGTGTCGGCGTCGATCCCCCGCGACCGCATGTAGTACAGCGCTGAGTCGTCGAGCTGACCGACGGTCGCACCGTGCTTGCACGCCACCTCGTCGGCGAGGATCTCGAGGCGCGGCTGGGTGTTGACCTCGGCGCGGTCCGACAGCAGCAGGTTGTCGTTCGACTGCTCGGCGTCGGTGCCGTCGGCGCCCGGACACACATCGATGCCGCCGTTGAACACGCCGGTGCTGGCGTCGTCGAGCACGCCGCGGAACGACTGCCGACTGGTGCAGTCCTTCGCCTGGTGCACCACTTCGATCTGCTGGTCGAGAACCTGCTCGCCTGTCCCGAAGAAGAGCCCCGACAGATCCGCGGACGCACCGGCTCCCGCCAGCACGACGTGGTAGGCGAGACGTCCGTACGACGCACCGAGGTTGAACGAACGCGTCCGAAGCATGCTGCGCTCACCCTGAACGATTCCGGTGTGCGACAGGTGCACCTGTTCGATGGGCAGGTCCTGGAGCACGATGTGTTCGAGCGTGGCGTCGTCGCCGACGGTGATCGTCGTGCGAACGTTCGACCCACCGAATGCG
>JBGTCW010000570.1:0-12979 GCA_041748635.1 Ilumatobacteraceae bacterium
CGGGCCGCCGGCGCGCTCGGCGATCAGGCGACCGCAATCGGCTGGCTGCGCACCGCCGCCGAGGCCGGCACGTCGCCGTCAGGCCTCGCGTCGATCATCGATTCGTCACCTGAGCTCATCGGTGTGCGCCAGCACCCCGACGTCGTCTCGATCCGCCGCGACATCGCCGCCGCGCACGCCCTCTGACCCGAAAAATGCGCACCAGCGGGTCGCGAGCGGGCAGATCCGCGCACAATTCGGGGTCTCACGACCTCAACGGAGGTGAGCAGGAAGGTCGCCGACGTCGTGACCACGCTTGATCAGGGCGAGTGCGAGGTCGCCGCTCGGCGACACGCTCGTGATCGTGCCGATCTCGGCACCGTCGACGACCACCGCGTCACCGACGGCGGCGGTCGAACCAACCTCGACGATTCGCAGTGACATCGGCGCGTCGGCCCCGCGGCTGTCCATACGTTCGACGAGCTCCTGACCGGGGTAACACCCCTTCGTGAAGTTCACCGCAACCGGCACGACGCCGGTGACCGCCGGGATCGTCTGGCCGGGCACGATCTCGAAACCCAGGCGCGGCCACCCCGCCGCAACGCGGGCGATCTCGTGGGCGTCCGATGGCTCGGCCGACGTCGCCGCAACCACCGAGATGTCGGCCTGGACGCGGATCTTGAAGCGCTGCAGCCGAGCGGCGAGCGCGCCACCGAACCCGGCGTCGACATCGAAGTCGAACCGGTCGTCGCCGGTCCGGCTGACCCTGGCCAGCGACTCGATCTTCCCCGTGGGTTCGAGCACCAGCGTCCACGACGATTCGCCGACACCGAGAGGACGCAGGTCCTGTGCGACCTGCGAGTGCAGGTATGTCAGCGCATCCGGGCCCTCCACGATCACGTGGTCGCGGGCCGAGTCGTCGATGGCGGCGGGATCAGGAGTCACACTCCCAGTCTGCCGTGGCACACTGCGAACGTCATGGAACACGACGAGATGAGCGACGAACCCGGCGACGGCCGCATCGAGAACCTTGCGACTCAGGCGGTCGACAGCCTGCTCACGCTGGTTCACCGCGGCACGCGTCTTGCCGTCGGAACACTGGCAATCGTGAGCGTCGTCTGCCTGGGCGCCTTTGCGCTGGGGATCGCGGCACTGTCGGACGGGATCGAGACGGTGTGGATCCTGTTCGGTGGGTTCGCTGCGTTCGTGGCGATCGGATCGGTCATGCTCGCCTTCTTCAGGCTCTGGGCGATCGGGCGACTCGGCACCGAACTCGTCACCGAGGTCGAGCGGTTGATCGCCGGCGATCCGACATCCGAGCGCGTCGTCATCGAGACCGTCGAGGCGAGCAGCGGTGTCCAGGATCAGAGTGCTGCCGTGATGTCTCGTCAGTTCTTCACGATGAGCAACACGGTCGGCCAGGCCGGACAGTTCACTGCTTTGGCCGTGGCCCTGAGGTCGGTGACCACGTTCCCGCTCCTGCTGCTGCTGGCAACGGTGATCACCATCGGGTTCGCCGGGCTCGGCCTGCTGTTCGCGCTCGCGCTCGCGCTCTGAGCTGACTCGCCGTCAGGCCGTGGTGCCGGCGACGCGACGAGCGGCCGTCATCCGACGAGCAGCAGGGATCGCGGCGAGCAGCGCTGCGGCCTTGTTGCGGCACTCCAGATCCTCGTCGTCGGGAACCGAGTCCGCGACGATCCCCGCCCCCGCCTGGAGACTGGCGACGACACCGTCACCGCGCACGAACATGGTGCGGATCGCGATCGCCGTATCGAGGTTTCCCGACCAGTCGATGTAGCCCACGACGCCGGCATACGGCCCCCTCTTCACCGGCTCGAGCGAGTCGATGATCTCCATCGCGCGCACCTTCGGCGCACCCGACACGGTGCCGGCCGGCAACGTCGCACGCAGCACGTCGATCGGACCCAGACCGTCACGAAGGCGGCCGGAGACCTGTGAGGTCAGATGCATGACATGGCTGTAGCGCTCGAGCGTCATCAGCTCGTCGACGGTGATCGATCCGTACTCGGCGACCCGGCCGACGTCGTTGCGTGCCAGGTCGACCAGCATGACGTGCTCGGCGCGCTCCTTCGGGTGCTCGACCAGTTCGGCGGCCATCAGCCGGTCGTGTTCGTCGGTGCGCCCGCGGCGCCGAGTACCGGCAATCGGTCGCGACACCACCGTCCGTCCGAGCAGCTGCACCATCGGCTCGGGCGATGACCCGACGATCGTCAGCTCGGGGTGTCGCACGAAGTACATGTACGGCGACGGGTTGACCTGGCGCAGCACCCGGTAGACGTCGAACGGGTCGGCGCCGAGCTCGAGGTCGTAGCGTTGCGCGAGAACGACCTGGAAGATGTCGCCGGCGACCACGTGTTCCTTCGCGACCTCGACCGCACGCTGGTACATCCCGTCTGGCATCGACGAGCGCAACTCGGGGAGTTCGTCGGCGGCCGATGGCGGTTCGACGGGTGTGTACGCGAGCGGCTGGGCGAGGTCGTCCACCGCCTGGCGAACCCGCTCGACCGCTGCGTCGTAGGCCTCGTCGAGTGCATCGGCCTCGAGGCCGAGCGTCGGCACGCTCTCGATCAGGTACACCCGCTGTCGCCAGTGGTCGAACGCGGCGAGCGAACCGATCACCGACATCACCGCATCGGGATAGCCCCGATCGTCGGGCGGCGTGTCGGGGAGGTGTTCGACCTCGCGAATCACGTCGTAGCCGAGAAAACCCATGATCCCGCCGTGCAGCGGCGGCAGATCGTCGAAGGTCGGGCTCGTGTACTGCTCGAGCAGCGCCTCGATCGCGGCCAGCATGCCCTGGTCGGTCGGGATGCCCTCCGGCAGCGCGCCGTCGAGCTCGACAATGCCGTCTCGCAGCACGAGCATCGCCGACGGATTGCGGCCCACGAACGAGAATCGGGCCCACCGCTCGGCACCCTCGACCGATTCGAGCAGGAAGCCCGGGCCGTCGCCGACCAGTTTCACGTACGCCGCGACCGGCGTTTCGAGGTCGGCGAGCAGTTCGGTCCACACCGGGACGACCGTGTGGGCGCTGGCGTGACGGTGGAAGTCGTCACGGGATGGTTGGAACCTCATCGTCGGATCAGGACTTGCCTGCGCCGGGCGGCCCGAACGACCGGAAGAAGCACGTGCGGGCCCCGGTGTGGCATGCACCCGCGCCCACCTGATCGACCTTGAACAACAGCGCGTCGGCATCGCAGTCGTAGAACGCCTCGCGCACGATCTGGTGATCGCCACTGGTGTCACCCTTGCGCCAGAGTTCCTGACGGCTGCGCGACCAGTAGACCATCCGGCCCTCAGCCAGGGTCATACGCAGCGATTCGGCGTTCATCCAGGCCAGCATCAGTACGTCGCCGTTGTCGGCGTCCTGCGCGATGGCGGCCACCAGGCCATGGTCGTCGTACTTGATGCCTGCGAGTTGTTCGTCGGTCGCGTCGATGGTGGTCCCAGGGGGCATCGGGTCAGCTTACGGGCCGACCATCCACCGCACGGAGTGCGCTGCATCGCCGTGTTTCACCTCGCCGACGTTTGTAGGGTGTCGTCCGTGATCGTCCCCCGCGTCACCTTCTTGATCGGCGCCAGCCTGCTCGTCGCGTCCTGCAGCCAAGTGGCTGCGGTCATCCCCGACGCGGCTGCACCGACCTCGACGTCCGTGGCGCCGGCCTCCACCGAGGCGCCCACCATGACTGCTGCGCCGACCACCACCGAGTCGCCCACGACCACCACCACGACGCTGCCCGCGCTCGATGTGTACGACCCTGACTGCGTCGTGAAGGTCGAGCCAGGCGACTCGCTGGGGAGGATCGCCGCGCGGGAAGCCGACGAGATCGTCACGGTCGCATCGCTCCAAGCCGAGAACGGGCTCGCCGACGACCTGATCGTGCCCGATCAGCTGATCGACGTGTGCATCGACAACGGGCTCGACGACATCACCGGCGAACAACGCCTCGAGCGCAACGCCGCCGTGGTCGCCACCGAGACCCTCGTGTCCGTCGCGGCGCAGCAGACCAAGCTCAACGAGCTGCTGGTCCCCTATGGCTTCCCCGAGATGCCCGTCGACGGTGTGTCCGGGCCGGTCACCCGGCGGGCGCTCTGTGCGAGCCGTTTGGCGCTCGGTCTGCCGGTGAACCGCTCCGACATGGCCGCAGGCAGCCCCGACGAAGCGGTGCTGCTGTCGACGACCGTCCTGCCGGTCCCCCCCGACGTCGGGACCGATGGCCGCTGGATCTTCATCGATCTCACGTGCCAGATCCTGCTGACGGGCGAGGGACCTGACCAGCTGGTCAACGTGTTCCCGACATCCACCGGTGAGCCCGGTTTCGAAACTCGCCTCCAGGAGCGGGTCCGCGCGTTCCGCTTCGACCCCGCGCTCGACAACGGCGGCTGGCACGAATCGACGGACTACCCGGTCCCCGAGGACAACCCGCTCAACGGCAACATGTACAAGCCGCTGTACTTCGACAACGGACAGGCGATCCACGGGGCCAACAACGTGCCCACGAGCCCGCAGAGCAAGGGCTGCGCCCGCCTGAAGCCGGCCGATCAGGATCTTCTGGTCGCATGGCTGGGGCTCGGCGACCTCCAGGGTGCGACGTACTCGAAGGATCTCATCGGCGTCACGGTGACCGTGCGCGGCGGCTTCGAGTTGGGCTGATCGAAACCTAGAGATACAACCCGGTCGACGCTTCGATGCGCTCGGCGGCGACGGCGTGCAGTTCACGCTCGCGGAGCATCACGTAGTCCTCGCCCTGCACCTCGACTTCGTAGCGATCCTCCGGGCTGAAGAGCACTTTGTCGCCGACCTCGCACGATCGGACGTTCTGGCCCTGCGCGACGACCGTCGCCCAGATCAGACGCTTCGCCACCTGTGCCGTGGCCGGGATCACGATCCCGCCCGACGACTTGCGCTCGCCCGCCTTGTCGGAGATCCGCACGAGTACCCGATCGTTGAGCATCTTGATCGGGAGCTTGTCGTCGGTGACCGCCATCGCGGCAAGGGTATCGGTGGGTCTCCGCAACGCCCGGTTCAGCGACCGACGGCGGCTTCCATCTCTTCTTTGACCTCGTCGGTCAGGAGTGGGATCACGTCGAGCGCACCGAAGTTCTGCTCGACCTGACTCACCTTGGAGGCGCCCGTGATCACACTCGACACGTGCGGGTTCTTCGTGCACCATGCCAGTGCCAACTGCGCCATCGTGCAGTCGAGGCGATCGGCGATCGGTCGCAGCTTCTCGACGCGTGCGATGGCTTCGGCGTCGCTCAGGCGGCCGGCGAGCCAGCCGTAGCCGTCGAGTGCAGCGCGAGAGTCCTCGGGGATCCCGTCCTTGTACTTCCCGGTCAGCAACCCGGACGCCAGCGGGCTCCAGATGGTGTTGCCGTAGTTGAAATCGGCGTTGATCCGGGCGTACTCCTTCTCGACCTTCTTGCGCTCGAGCAGGTTGTACTGGCTCTGCTCGGTGACGGGACGGTGCAGGTGGTGACGGTCGGCGATGTCGATGGCCGCGCGGATCTCGTCGGCCGACCACTCACTCGTGCCCCAGTAGTGGGCCTTGCCGGAGGCGATGATGTCGCTCATTGCCCACACGGTCTCCTCGATCGGCGTGTTCGGGTCGGCGCGGTGGCAGTACAGGACGTCGACGAAGTCGAGCCCGAACCGCTCGAGCGACCCGTCGATGGCGTGCATCAGGTACTTGCGGTTGAGGGTGTTGTTCATGTTCGGGGTGTCCTTGTGCAGGCCCCAGAACACCTTCGTGGTGACCACGTACGACCAGCGCGGCCAATCGAGTTCGCGGAACACCTGGCCCATGATCGTCTCGCTCTTGCCACCGGCGTACGCCTCGGCATTGTCGAAGAAGTTGCAGCCGGCCTCGCCTGCGGCGGCCATGCAGTCGAGCGCGAGCTGGTTGTCGAGTTGGGTGTCGAAGGTGACCCAACTGCCGAACGACAGCACGCTCACTTGGAGCCCGCTGTTGCCGAGGCGGCGGTATTCCATCTTGGGATTCACTACAGGGGTTGCCATGTCGGCGACCCTACCGACCCGAGCTGCCGTTCTGAGTCAGGCGGAGCTTCGTCGACGAACGCGTGTACAAATGGAGTGACAAGCGCCCCATGTGTTCACGCGTTGAAGATCGAGGTCTGCGGGGGTTCAGATCGGGCTGACGCCGTGGGCCCGATCGCTGGCGATCTGGTCCGCCATGAGTTCGAGCACCGGACCGCGGGTCTTGGCCACGGTGCGTGCGTACGCCGACGGGTCGAGCGTCGAGGCCAGTTCCTGCGCCTGCGCTACCGCCACGTCGAGCAGTTCGTCGGCTGACACGACCTCGTCGAGGAACCCGACGTCGACGGCGTCGCGCGGTGTCGTGATCCGGGCGTTCGCGAGCGCCCGCTGGGCATGACGCTTGCTCAGGCGGTCGCCGGCGATCGTGAACGCCCAGTCGGGCAGGACCATCTTGATCGCGACTTCGTTGAGTCCGACCTTGGCGTCGACGTCGGCACCGATTCGCACGTCGCAGCCGAGCAGCACGAGTGCGCCAGCCGCCAGCGCATGGCCGGTCGAGGCGGCGACGACCGGCACCGACGATCCGTACAGTCGGTGCACGAGGGCTCCCCCGTCGGCGACCAGGTTGATGATCGCCGACATGTCGTCGCCGAACATGACACCGAGGTCGAACCCCGCCGAGAACCGGCCCGGCCGACCGTGCAGCACGACCGCCCCGATCGACTCGTCGGCCTCGGCGTCGTCGAGCGCCTCACCGAGGGCAGCGATGACCTCGAACGACAGCGCGTTCGCCTTGCCGTCGTCGAGGTGCACGACGAGCACCCCGTCGCGTCGTTCGGTCGTGACTGCAGCCGAGGTCATGCGCCAGAACCTACGCGACGGGCACGATTACAACAGGGGTCAGACCCGCGATGTAATCGGCGGCGGATTACATCGCGGGTCTGACCCCTGTTGTAATCAGCCAGCGGGGCGGACGTGGATGCCGGCTGCGGACATCGCCACCTTCGCCTCGGCAACGGTGTGCTCGCGGAAGTGGAAGATCGACGCGGCGAGCACGGCGTCGGCGCGACCGACCGCAATCCCCTCGACGAGATGGTCGATCGATCCGACGCCACCGCTGGCGATCACCGGAACGGTCACGGCGTCGACGATCGCCTGGGTGAGGTCGAGATCGAAGCCCTCCCGCGTGCCGTCACGGTCCATCGAGGTCAACAGGATCTCCCCCGCCCCACGCCGCACGGCCTCTTGCGCCCACTCGATCGCGTCGATGCCGGTCGGCGTGCGCCCCCCGTGGAGGTACACCTCCCAACCGTTCGCCGCCGGTTGCCGCCCGTCGTCGGTGCGACGCTTCGCGTCGATTGCGCAGACGACGCACTGCGCGCCGAACTCGGTCGCGATCTCGGTGATCAACTCGGGACGCTCGACCGCTGCGGTGTTCACGCTCACCTTGTCGGCGCCGGCGCGCAGCATCCTGCGTGCGTCCTCCAGCGTGCGGATTCCGCCACCGACCGTGAACGGGATGTACACCTCGTCGGCGACTCGTCGCACCATGTCGATCGTGGTGTCACGGCGGTCGCTCGAGGCGGTGATGTCGAGGAACACCAGCTCATCGGCACCTTCGAGGTCGTAGCGGGCGGCCAGTTCGACCGGGTCGCCGGCGTCGCGGAGGTCGACGAAGTTGGTCCCCTTGACGACCCGACCATCGGTCACGTCGAGGCACGGGATCACCCGCGCCACCTTCATGGCGCCTCCGCTCGGGCTGCATCGATCGTCGCGAGCGCGTCGAGTGCTTCGGCGACGGTGAAGCGGCGCTCGTACACCGCCTTGCCGGTGATGATGCCGCCCAGGTTGTCGATCGACGCCAGCGCGACGATGTCGGCGAGATCGGCCACCCCTCCGCTGGCGATGACGGGTGCGCCAGCGAGCCGAGCCGATCGGGTGAGGCCCTCGATGTCGGGGCCGGCCAGCATGCCGTCACGACCGATGTCGGTGATCACGAACACCTCCGCCGTCGGAAACAGCGCGTACGCATCGTCGAGCAGGAGGCCGCTGCCCTCGGTCCAGCCGTGCACGGCGACCTCGCCATTGCGGTGGTCGAGACCCACGGCGACGGCCACGATCTCGGACGCTGACGCGACCAATCCCGGATCGTGCACTGCTGCCGAACCCATCACCACTCGGGCCACCCCGGCCTCGGCCAGCTCGCGAGCATCGTCGATCGATCGCACACCGCCCCCGGTCTGGACCTTCGCCGAGCCCCTGACCGCGGCGACGATGGCGGCGACGACCGGTCGGTTGATCGGCTCGCCCGACTTGGCAGCGTCGAGGTCGACGACGTGGATCCACGGAGCCCCAGCGGCGGCGAAGTCCCTCGCCACCGCGACGGGATCATCGCCGTACATCGTCTCGTCGGCGTAGTCGCCCTGTCGCAACCGGACCACGCGGCCGCCGAGCAGGTCGATCGCCGGATACAGATCGATCACCGGCCGCACTCCTCGACGAAGTTGCGCAGCAGTCGCAGCCCAGGGTTGCTGGACTTCTCGGGGTGGAACTGCACGGCGAACACGTTGCCGAGACGAAATGCGGCGTTCAGCGTGGTTCCGTACTCGACGGTGGCCGTCACCACGCTCGGGTCGTCGGGCACGCCGTGAAGCGAGTGCACGAAGTACACGTACGGTTCGTCGCCCAGATCACGCAGCATCGGTTCGTTCGGAGCGAGGATGTCGAGCCGGTTCCACTGCATCTGGGGAATCTTCGGGCCGGCAGGAATCCACGTCACCGTGCCAGAGATCACATCGAGTCCGCTGGCTCGTTCGTCCTCCTGCGACTTGGTGAACAGCATCTGCATACCGACGCAGATACCGAGGAACGGTCGTCCGGACGCGACCGCGTCGTGCGCCGGTGCTTCCAGACCCGAGGTCCGCAGGGCGTCCATGCACGCACCGAACGCTCCGACACCGGGGAGCACCACCCCGTCGGCGTCTGCGATGAGGGCGGGGTCGGCGGTGAGTCGAGCGTCGCCGCCCTCGTGTTCGAGCGACTTCTGCGCCGAGTGCAGGTTGCCGATGCCGTAGTCGAGGACGGCGATGAGCGGTCGCGTCATCGCCTCGACCTCACAGCACACCCTTCGTCGATGGGACACCACCCGCGTCGTCGACGCGGACGGCGTCGCGCAGCGTGCGCGCCAACCCCTTGAACGTTGCCTCGATGATGTGGTGCACGTTGCGGCCGCGAACCAGCTCGACGTGCAACGTGATGTTCGCAGCGGTGGCGAACGACGCGACTGCGTGCTCGGCGAGCTGTGGGTCGAACGCGGGGTGACCCAGCGCCAACGATTCCGGCATCGGCACGTGCCATTCGACCCACGGCCGCCCGGACAGGTCGAGCGCCACGTCGATCAAGGCCTCATCGAGCGGATAGCGACCGCTTGCGAATCGGCGCACACCGGCCTTGTCGCCGAGCGCCTCGGCGAACGCCTCACCGACGGTGATCGCCACGTCCTCGACGGTGTGGTGTGTGTCGATGTGCAGGTCGCCGGTGGCCTGCACGCGCAGGTCGAAGCCGCCGTGTCGGCCGAGCTGGTCGAGCATGTGGTCGTAGAACGGGATGCCGGTGGAGATGTCGGTGACGCCGCTGCCGTCGAGGTCGATGTCGACCTCGATCGAGGTCTCCTTGGTGCTGCGGCGCCGCTGGGCTGTGCGGGTCATGACATCACTCCACGGGAGGTTGGCGCCAGCACGTCGGCGAGCGCGGTGAGGAACTCGGTGTTCTCGGCGGGGGTCCCGACGGTGACACGGAGACAATCGTCGAGGCGGGGCCAACTCGAACAGTCCCGGATCAGCACGCTCCGATCGACGAGGCCCTTCCAGACCTCGCGCCCGCTGAGCGCTCCGGGCCGGACCCGGAACAGCACGAAGTTGGCGCCGCTGGGGAAGACGTCGAGCGCCAGAGTCGACAGCGTGGCGACGATCCGTTCGCGTTCGGCCACGATGTGACCGACACGTTCGTTCATGTCGTCGGAGTACCTGAGAGCGAGACGTCCAGCGATCTGCTTGAGCGCGTCGAGGTGGTACGGCAGCACGACCTTGTCGAGTTCGGCGACCAACCACGACGGACCGACCAGGTACCCGAGGCGGGCACCGGCCATCGACCACGTCTTCGAGAACGTCCGCGTCACGACGAGCGCACGGTCTTCCGAGACCAGGTCGAGCGCCGTCCAGTCGGAGAACTGGGCGTAGGCCTCGTCGACCACCACGAGGCCGGGTGCGAGATCGAGGAGTTGGCGCACCCGCTCGACGGGCTCGACGAGGCCGGTCGGGTTGTTCGGCGACGTGAGGAACACGACATGGGGTTGGTGCTCGGCGATCACCCGTTCGACCTCGGCGGGATCGAGCGTGAAATCGGCGGCGCGCTCGCCCTCGACGACCGTCGCGCCGGTGACCCGGGCGATCTGGGCGTGCATCTGATACGTCGGCTCGAACGTCGCCACCGTTCGCCCGGGCCCCGCGTAGGCGAGCAATACCGTCTGCAACACCTCGTTCGAGCCATTCGCCGCGAACACCTGCGCCGCATCGACGCCGTGCGTCGCCGCGATCGCGGCGCGCAAGTCGGTGGCAGCCCGGTCGGGATACCGGTGCCAATCGACCCGAGACACCTCGACGGCCACCGCATCGCGGAACGCAGCGGGGGGCGGTTCCGGCGACTCGTTGGTGTTCAGACGTACCCGCACCTCGACCTGGGCGGAGTGATAGCCCTCGAGCACGCGCAGGTCGTCACGGACGGAAATCACCGGGCGAAGTGTAGGGGCAGGGCGCTGCGGCCTCCCGGTAGGGTTTGGCGACATGGGCGGTTCCACCGAGTCAACGGCGGCCGAACTGGCCGCGATCGCCGACAATGTGGCGCAGTACCGCAGCCGCGTGGCCGGGCTCGCAGAACCCTGGATTGGCACGGAGCGTGACGACGTGGTCACTGCGATTCACGAGGCCGAACGACAGCTGCGCAACGCCGAACGCACGCTGATCCGAGCGATCAAGGCCTGCGACTGACCGACCGAACCGGCGCATCGTCCCTGGTAGCGGCCAGATGCAGCGAAAAAGTAGCGACGGCCCCTCCTGAGAAGGGCCGTCGCTGAGTGCGAGGTCGGGAGGCGGATCCCAACCGTCGCAGCAAACCAGGTGGCGGGAACCTGGTTGACGGGAACTATACACCCGGTCGACGTGCGCAGGTACCCTCGAACCGTGCGATGCCTCGAGATCAAGCGCCAGATGGCGACCGATGACATCGCCAGCGTGTCGGAGTTGCTCGACGCCGCGGCGCGCGCCGACGGTCGCCGGCCACTCTCCGACCACCTGTACCTCGACCTGGTCAACGGCGGGCTCGACGGGTTCGCTGGCTTCCTCGCGTCCGAGCCCGGACATGACCATCCCGTCGCGTACGCGCAGATCTCACGCGGCAACGACGAGCACGTGTTCGAGCTCGTGATCCATCCCCATCATCGCTACGAGATGGCGACGATCGGGCCCGAGCTGATCGACGCTGCGATCGAAATGGTCGCCGCCAACGGCGGTGGCCGCGTGAACTGGTGGGTCTTCGAGCCGACCAGTGCGCACACGGCCCTCGCCGACGCCGCGCAGATGACGCAGGGTCGCACGCTGTACCAGATGCGGCGGCGCCTGCCGACGGACATGGCGGTCACGATCACGACCCGCCCGTTCGAGCCCGGGATCGACGACGCGGAATGGCTGCGGGTGAACAACCAAGCGTTCGACGGCCACGGCGAGCAGGGCGGTTGGACGATCGACACGTTCTGCCAGCGTCAACAGGAAGCGTGGTTCGATCCCGCCGGATTTCGGGTCCTCGACGCAGCTGCCGTCGATCCGAGCGACTCGACCCGGATGGCGGGGTTCTGTTGGACCAAGGTCCATCCGGCTGCGCTCGACCACGAGGCGATCGGTGAGATCTACGTGATCGCCGTCGATCCCGAATTCCACGGGCGAGGACTCGGCGCCCAGCTCACCCTCGCCGGCCTGGAGCATCTGGCCGGCGAAGGACTCTCGACCGGAATGCTGTACGTCGACGCCCACAACGCTCCGGCGGTGACGATGTACGAGCGGCTCGGCTTCACCATCCACTCGACGAATGCTGCGTTCGTCGCCGACATCTCCGCGGACCCACCTGCATGACCACGATCGACGACCGCCCCGCCCCACCAGCCTCTGAGCTCCCCCGCTGGAGCGTCGCCGACGTCCACGACTCACTCGATGCCCGATCGTTCACCGACGCCCTCGAGCAGGCGGGCGCCGACGCCGATCGCCTGGTGGCGATGTTCGACGAACTCGACATCAGAGCCACGACCGCCCGGCCCGTCACCAACACAGACGGCGTCGACGCCGACCGAGCACTCCGTGAGCTGAACCGAGTGGTCGAGGCGACCAACGTGCTGCGGGTCTACGTCTACGCCTCCGTCACCACCGACTCGCGTGACGAACGAGCGCAGGGCGTCTTCAGCGAGGTGCGCCGACTCGATGCGACGCTGCGCCCGCTCTCGTCTCGGCTCGCCGACTGGGTCGCGTCGCTCGGCGTCGACCAACTCGCCGGCGTCAGTGGCGAGGTTCACGATCACGTCGGACCTTTGAGCCGCCTCGCCGCGCGGGCCGAGCACCAGATGCCCGAAGCCGAGGAACATCTGGCCGCCGAGTTGTCGCTCACGGGATCGTCGGCGTGGGCGAGCCTGCAGTCCGACGTCACCTCGCAGCTGAGCACCGACGTCGAGCTGCCGGAGGGTTCGAGCGTGTTGCCGATGGCAGCCGTTCGAGGCCTCGCCACCGACTCCGATCCGAAGATCCGACGGGCGGCCTACGACGCCGAACTGCGAGCGTGGCCGACGGTCGAGGTGCCGATCGCGGCGGCGATGAATGCCATCAAGGGCGAGGCGATCGCTCTCAATCGGCGGCGTGGCTGGGAGTCTCCGGTCGAGGCATC
>JBGTCW010000571.1:0-1688 GCA_041748635.1 Ilumatobacteraceae bacterium
GACGACCTCGTAGGCGATCACGGCGGCGAGGAGGAACGAGCCCTGCAGGATCCTGCCGATCTCCGACGGGATACCCAACGAGCCGAGGCGGCGGGTGGCGACCTCGATCGTCGCCCAGACGACCGCTGCGGCCGCCACGCCGACGGGGCTGTTGCGGCCCAGCAGCGCCAGGCCGAGCCCGGTGAAGCCGAGCGTCACCGGGAAGGCATCGCCGTACTTGTAGAAGTTCGGGTCGGCGAGGAGGAACGGCAGACCGATCATGCCGGCGACGGCGCCCGACATGAACAGGGTGATGAGCACCATCCGCTTCGGGTTTACGCCGGCCGACTGCGCGGCGTCGGCGTTCATCCCCGACAGCTTGAGTTCGTACCCGAAGAGGCTCCGGTTCAACAGCACGTGGTAGGCGACGCCCAGCAGGATCGCGATGGGGAGGAAGCCGAGCAGGCTGACGCGCGGGCCGAAGTTGAACCCGAAGAACTCGAAGATCGGATTGAGCGACGGAATCCTCGCCGATTCGGGCATGACCTTGGTCTGGGCGACGAGCCCGCCGCTCTCGGAGTCACGGAAGTACTGCTGGAGCAGGAAGGCGCTGAGCCCGATCCCGATGTAGTTGAGCATGATCGTCGACACCACCACGTTGACGTTGCGGGTGACGTTGAGCACGCCGGCAATCAGCGCCCAGGATCCGCCGACCGTCATCGCGACGATGATCACGAACGGCACGTGCAGCAACGGCGGCAGGCTCACTTCGGCCCCCGCCCAACCGGCGATGAGTGCGGCGAGGATGTACTGGCCATTGGAGCCGATGTTGAACAGGTTCATCTTGAACCCGATCGCAACAGCGACACCCGAGATGTACAACGGCACGGAGGTGTTGATGATGTCGACCACTGCGGCGGTGGAGTCGATCGTCTTCCACATCTCGACGAATGCGTCGACGGGGTTGTTGCCCGAGATCAGCAGTGCGATCGACGAGATCACGATGGCGACGACCGCAGCCGCCAGCGGAGCGATCGATGCTCGCCAGATCCGCTCGAACATCAGTGCACCCCCGCCTTCGCGCCGGTCATGTACGAACCCAATTCCGCCGGGGTGACGGTGCTCGGATCGACCTCGGCGACGATCTCGCCGCGCAGCATCACGAGCAGGCGGTCCGACAGCCCGATCAGTTCCTCGAGGTCGGCCGACACCAGCACGGTGCCGAGGCCGGCGGCTCGTGCGTCGCGCAGGATGTCCCAGATGACCGACTGGGCACCGACGTCGACGCCACGGGTCGGGTGCGCGGCGACCAGCACCTTGGGTTCAGCGGTCATCTCGCGGCCCACCACCAGCTTCTGCTGGTTGCCACCCGAGAGTGTGAACGCCGCGACGTTGATGCTCGGTGTGCGCACGTCGAACTCTTCGACGATGACTTCGGTTCGCGCCTTGGCGCCGGCGAGATCGAGCCAGGGCCCCTTGGCGAACGGTCGTCGGTGATGGTGGCCGAGCGCGGCGTTCTCCCACAGGGTGAACGCCAGGACGAGGCCATCTTTCTGGCGGTCCTCGGAGATGTAGCCGATGCCCGCATCACGTCGTTGACGGGTGGACAGGCGGGCGATGTCGTGGCCGTCGACGAGGACCGAACCCGTGGACGGCACGAGCCCGAGGAGGGACCGGACGAGTTCGCTCTGGCCGTTGCCCTCCACGCC
>JBGTCW010000572.1:0-12880 GCA_041748635.1 Ilumatobacteraceae bacterium
GTGCGCACCACGAACGGCACGGCGATCAGCGCATGGCCCACGGGCACGAGCCACCACGACCCACGCCAGTCGACCGGGGCCGTGTCGAAGGTGATCAACATCCCGAACCCGATCGTGACCGCCGAGGTGGCGAGCGGCAGCATGAGCCCTCCGTCGAGCACCCGTCCGGCCCCGCCAGCTCCCGCGATCGCCAGCGCGGCGAGTGCTCCGATCACCACCGCGAACAGCGTCGCCCACGCGGCGTTCGTCAGCGAACGAATCACGGCGTCGACCGGATCGATGCCGATGTTGATCCCCGGCCGGACCTCGCTGCGGCCGAGGTTCGTCCAGGCGGTGGTCGACCAACCCGTCGGTGTCGAGAACGAACGAACGACGAGGGCGATGAGCGGTACCGCCGCCAGCAGCAGCGCCGCGCCGCCCGTGAGTGCGACGAAGCGACGCTCTCCCGGTGTGCGGGGCCGTCGACGATCGGTGGCCGCCAGCAACCCGATCGCCCGTGCGTGGCGCCGCTGTGCCACCGTCGACCACGACACGATCGCGACCAGCGCGAGGAGCTGGACGACGGCCAGCACCGCAGCGCCACCGACGTCGCCGAGCTGCGTCGCCCGCCTCCACACCTCGACCTCGATGGTCCGGGTGCCGGGGGCCCCGACGATCCGGATCACCCCGTAGGACGTGAACGTGAAGAGGAACACGATCGTCGCAGCGGCGGTGACGGCGGGCCGGACGAGTGGCAACGAGATCTGTGTGGCGACCCTCCATCGTGACGCTCCGAGCGTGGCAGCGGCGGCCTCCATGTCGGTCGGCAGGTGCTCCCACAACGACCCGACCACTCTGACCACGACCGCCAGGTTGAACACCACGTGGGCACCGATCACCGCCCAGTCCGTGCGGTCGAGCGAGTCGGGGAGCAGTGCGAGGAACGCCGCGCCCATGACCACGGTCGGCAGCACGAACATCGCCGTGAGCAGGCCGGTGAGGGCCGCCCGGCCCCGGAACTCGAAGCGTGCGAGTGCGTATGCGGGAGCCAACCCGATCGCGACCGTCGCCGCCGTCGACACCATCGCCTGCCAGGTGGTGAACCACACCACCTCCCACGTCGACCCGCGACCGAGGGTCTCGGTGATCGACGAGGCCGTCACCGCCTCGACGAGCAGTGTGGCGAACGGCCACGCATAGAACACCAGGAGCCCGACGACCGGCCCGCTCGCGAGCGCGACGAGCAGCCATCGGGGCAGGCGATTCACCCGAGCACCAGCTCCGTCCACTCGTCGATCCAGCGCGAGCGTTCGGCGTCGATTAGGGCCGGATCGAGCGAGCGCGAGTCGGCGGGCACCACCGCGAAGTCATCGAACTCGGCGGGCAGTTCCACCGCCTGGTTCGCCGGGTACACGAACAGGTTGAGTGCGAGTTCCTGCTGGAATCGTTCGGATACGAGGAAGTCGATCAACTCGCGGGCGGCGTCCGGAGCGTCGGTGCCGCGCAGCACACCGGCGAACTCCACCTGGCGGAAGCATGTGTCGTCGATGACGCCCGTCGGGGCATCGTCGCGAGGAGGGTCGGCGAAGATCACCTCGGCCGGTGGGCTCGACCCGTAGCTCACGACCATCGGGGTCGGTCCGCCACCGGCCCAGCTGAAGCGTTCGTAGTAGGCCTGGGTCCACCCGTCGACGACCTCCACGCCGTTGTCGCCGAGCTGGCTCCAGTAGTCCTGCCATCCCTCCTCGCCGTACTCGTGGATGGTGGCGAGGAGGAACGCCAACCCCGGCGACGACGTCGCCGCGTTCTGCACCACCAAGGTGCCCGCATACACCGGGTCGACGAGGTCGCCGAACGTCGCTGGGGGTTCGAGCCCGCGTTCGCTGAACCACCCGATGTCGTAGTTGACGCACACGTCGCCGAAGTCGACCGGCGTCGCCTCGTCGTTGGGAACCAGATCCAGGAACTCCGGCGCGATCTCGACGCTGCCGTCGGCGATCGGGCCGGCCAGGTACGGCTCGAACACGTCGTCGGCGATCGCCCGCGACAGCAGCGTGTTGTCGACCCCCCACATCACATCGCCTTCGGGATTGCCGGCGGTGAGCGCCGCCTTCGACAGCATCGTGCCGGTGTCGCCGGCGACGAGGATCTCCACGTCGATCCCGGTCTCCGCGGTGAAGTCCGCAAGTGCAACGTTCAGCGACGTGTCCGCCTCCGGGAACGAGTCGTACGTCACCAACGTCACCGTGTCGGCCGAGGTCGCGGGCACGTCGGAGGAGGTGGCGCCATCGCCATCGCCGTCGCTGCCGCAGGCGGCCAACGCTGCCGCGGCCGCGACAACGAGCGCCCCGACCACCCGTGCGCGATGAGCGAAACCCGCAAGTGCGCAGCGTTCGCTCATCGGTCTGCGCCTTCCCGATCGTTACCGGGTCGGTCTGAGCTGGGTCGGCCGGGTGCCGGATCGTCGAAGATCGTCAGGATGCCGCCGGACAGTGTCACGACGACGTCCACGTCGGTCGCCGAACCGTCGGCGTCGGTCGCCGTCGGGACCTCGTTACTCACGCCGAGGCCGACGAGCGGTTCGAGGTCGAAGTGGTCGAGTTCCCACCGGGCGCCGCTGACGGTGACGCGTACGCACGGCCCGTGCAGGGCGAGCAACGACAGCGTCGAGCCGGCCACGAGGCGCAGCGTCGCCGAGCCCGGGCCGTGCACCACCCGGACGTGCTGACCGTTCCACCACCCATCGAGCGCCGGCACGCTGGTGAGCGCCAGAGCGCCCAGCGCGCCGATCCCCGCGATCGTGTGGTCGAGACGATCCCCACCACCGACGAGCGTGATCCGCTCGGGGTCGAACTTCGAGGCAAGGGCGAGCGCCAACTCGGTGTCGGTCTGGTCCTTGTCGGCGGGGTGGCGTGAGATCTCCGCGTGGCGCGCCGCCCAGGCAAGGCCCTCCTCGGTGACCGAGTCGAGATCCCCGACGAGGTGTGAGGGTTCCAGACCGGCGGCAAGCGCGTGGTCGAGACCGCCGTCGACGGCGATCCAAACGGTCGGCTCTGCTGCGTCGGAGCGAATCCGGGAGACCAGCTCGGCATCCAGTGCCGATGCCCCGGTGATGATGATGATGTGTTCGTTCACGATTCCTCCGCCGGCATTATCCGGATCAGGTTCTCGGGTCGATGACGGCGGTCACCCTCTCAGCCCGCCGTTCCAGCGAGCTCCCCATGTGGTTGTTGGTACGGGGGTTGACCCTAGCCGAGCTACGGGCCGATCGGGGCGAGGTGGCTCGTCGCGATGGGAACGAACGAGTCGCTGAGCGCGATGACGCCCCAGCTCATGCCGTCGATCACGCTCGGGCCCGGCGCCGTGTCGTCAAGAACCGGTTCGCCGCCGACGTGCACGGAGGTGGTCGAACCCGTCCAGCTCCAGTAGGCGGAGCCGTCGGGTGCGTACACGGTGACCGTGTACGCACCGGCGTTGTCGTGCGGCTCCCACTCGAGCAGCGGGCGGATGCCCCCACCGGTCGCCGTCGTCAGGAGGTCGACGCTCGGTTCGATTCCGTCGAGCAGGGGCTCAGTGACCGGCTTCGCAGGTGCGGTGACCGACGCCGGAGTCGAGGCGGTTTCGGTCTCCTCGGACCCCGAAACGCCTGAAGGGCTCGTCGCCTGTGCCGGAGCTTCGATGGTCGAATCGGCCTCGGAATCGTCCGCCTGGTAGCCGCTGCTGCACGATGCAAGTGCCAGAACCGTCGAGGTCAGCAGCGCAATGCTTCTCATGACCCGATGCCCAGTTCGGCGAGCGCCGACGCCGGGTCGATCGATTCGCCACCGACGTCGAACTCCCAACCCATCAGTGCGCCGACGAACAACACCCGACGACGGTCATCGTCGGTGCCGCCACCGAGTTCGAGCGCATCCAGGAGCTGTGACCCGTGCCCCACCAGCGCACGTTCGGCTTCGTCAGCTTGGGCCGGATCGAGTGCGCCGGCACCGATCACTGCTGAGCGCAATGCGAAATCGACGAGCTGCTGGAATGCCAGTGTCGCTTGGCCCAGGTCGAGCTGCTCGGCGGGAGGTGGCGCGCCCCGCACGGCGGGCCGGTCGAACCCTTGCGGGCCTGCGGGAGCTCCGGGAAACAGATTGAGGTCGACCAACTTGGCGATCACGCGCCGGACGGCACCGTGCAGGCTGTCGGTCCACAACTCGATGGTGTCCTCACCCAGGACTGCTCGTGTGCAACCGCTGAGGTTGCGCAGCACGTTGAGCAGGATGTGGATCTGATCGACGACGGCGTACGCATCGGGTCCCGACCAGTCGGGGTAGGTGGCAACGAGGCGTTCAGAAGCAGCGGCCAGAGCGGCGACGTGCGCCTGCAACGTCACCACCTCGAACTCGACGCGTTCGACCAGGGAGTAGTCGCCGGACCATTGGTTGAGCGTGTCCATCGAGAAACCGTGATTGGTGAGCTCGTCCAGCGCTTCGTCGGAGAACCCCTCGAACCGCACGTGACCCACGAACGTCCCGTCCATGGCGGTGTCGAATCCTTCGTCCTCGAAGGCGTCGCCGACGGTGACGTCCCAGGTTCCCCACATCTCGTTGCAGAAAACATCGACGTCGATGCCGAGCGGCGGAATCGGACTGGTGTTGTTGACCTCGAGGCCGATCGGTTGGACCACGCCGGTGGTGGTGGCCGAGCCGGTCGCCACGAGAACGGACTCGTCACCGCCGATGACGCCACCGCCCTCGTAGTTGAGATCGCCGACGGCCTCGACGCCGGGCACTGAGACCGTCTGCGTGCCCGATCCGGCCAGCACCCACTCGCCGGCAGCGAGTCCGGCCTCGTCGACCGTGAAGTTGAATCCGGCGAGTATCGCTCCCGACCATTCGACCGTGCCGCCATCTTGCGTGGCAATGGCGTCGCCGTAGGCGCTGGCCATCGCAATCCATTCCTTGCCGCGTGCCGAGTCGTCGGGCGACGGCGCACCTGCTGTGACGGCGGTCGCCCAAGCGATGAGGGTGAATGCCACGCAGGCACCGATGATTCCCCCGGTCCGTCCGTCCATGCTCAGACGCTAGCCAACTCGCCGATGTGGCTAGGACGTGAGTGGTTTCCGATCCCGCTCGACCGTCTACAGGAACGTCTGGAGCGTCAGGGCGAGCGCCGACACCGTCAACATGCCCACGATCGCGAGATCGAACCCCCTGACCGACACCGAATCGCGCAGCCGGGTGCCGATGGGGATCGCAGCGATGACGGGCACGCACGCCAGCAGGGTCGCGACGACCCGCCCCGACATCTCGCCGGAGCCGATCAGCACGATCAGTTGCGCCAGCCCAGTGATGAAGAAGAGCGACGTGACCGACAAGATGTGCGCCCCACGCGGAAGCCGATAGCTGTGGATCCACGACCCGACGATCGGTCCCGAGATCCCGACCGCTCCTTGGAACAGCCCGGCGACGCCGCCGACGACAGGAGCCCAGCGCTTCGATCGCTCGGGTCCGATGCGGAGCTCGGGATGTGCGAAGAACAGCACGACGTAGCCGACGATGGCGACGATGACGGCGATCACCAGTGGTCGCTCCGCGATGTTGACGAGCAGCAACGTCCCGGCGATGGCGCCGATCACGCCCACACCAGCAAGCGTCGGCAGGTCGCGGGTCTCCCGGTAGCTCGAGCGCTCGCGTCCGGCGAGGAAGGCGTTGGCGAGCACGTTCGGGAAGGCAATCACCACGATCGCGTCGTTGACGTCGATGAACAGCGACGCAATGGGGATGGCGATCAGCGGCAGACCCATCCCCGTGACCGCCTTGGCGATCGCCCCGATGATGACCGCCGCCACGACAATGGCGAGTTCCGTGCCGTTCACGTCGTTCGGCTCACGGCGCTGCGCCGGTGGCGATCGGCCGGTCGGGATCGGCGGTCCAACCCGACCACGATCCGACGTACACCCGCGGTCGGCCGAGCCCGGCATGTTCCATCGCCAGGGCGTTGTGACAGGCGGTGACGCCCGAGCCGCAGTACACGATCGGTTGGTCGTCGTCGCCGACGATCGGCGCGAAGCGGGAGTGCAGGACCGCTGGTGGCACGAAGCGCCCGGCCTGGTCGAGGTTGTCGGTGAATACAAGGTTGACGGCGGCAGGGATGTGGCCGGCAATGGCGTCGATCGGCTCGACGTTGGCGGCGTAGCGATCCGGGTCGCGGCTGTCGATCACGACCCCGCTGTGATCGATGTGGCGCTGCACGTCGGTCGCATCGGCGATCTGATCGAGCGGCCATTCGCGCACCGACCGGTGCACTGGATGCCACGACGCCGGGCGGCGCTCGACGTCGGCGTCGGCGTCGAGGTCCGAAGAGTGGGCCCAGGCGTCGAGGCCGCCGTCGAGCAGCGCTGCTCGTTGTCCGAGGATGCGCAACATCCAGACCAGCCGCCCGGCGAACGCGCCGCCCCGGTCGTCGTAGGCAACCACGGTCGCATCGTCGGCGACCCCGAGGAGGCCCATCGACCGCGCGAAGTCGGTTGGATCGGGGAGTGGATGACGTCCTGCGGTTCCCGCGGGCGGCGCCGCGAGCACGTCGTCGAGCGACACGAATCGGGCGCCGGGAAGATGGCGATCCTGGAAGTCGGAGTGTGCGACGCGACCGGCCATGGTCGAGCCGACGTAGCAGATCGTGATCGTCGGGTCGTCGAGGAGTCGATCGCGCAACCACGTCGCGTCGACGATCGGAGCGAGGGAGGCCTGATCGGGCCGTGGCGTGGACATGGGTTCACTCTGCCACGCGTGTCACGATGATCCGATGAGCGACACCTTCACCGCCCTCGTGCTGCGCGAGACCGACGACGGACACGTCGGAACGCTGGAGCAGCTCACCGACGCAGACCTTCCCGACGGCGACGTCACTGTGGCCGTCGAGTACTCGTCGTTGAACTACAAGGACGGGCTCGCACTGGCGGGCAAGAACCGCATCGTGCGCTCCTATCCGATGGTTCCCGGCATCGACCTCACGGGATCTGTGATCGCCAGCGACTCGCCCGACTGGGCGGTCGGCGATGACGTGATCTCCACGAGCTTCATGGTGGGTGAGAGGTACTGGGGTGGCTACGCGCAGCGTCAACGGCTGCAGTCCGAGTGGCTCGTGCGCCGACCGGAGTCGATGACGGCGCGCACGGCGATGGCGATCGGCACAGCGGGCCTCACGGCGATGCTGTGCGTCATGGAGCTCGAGTCGGCCGGTGTCGAGCCGGGCGACGGCCCGATCGTGGTGACCGGCGCCGCTGGCGGCGTGGGATCGGTGGCGGTGGCACTGCTGTCAGGGCTCGGCTACGAGGTCACGGCGGTGACCGGCCGACCCGAGACGCAGGACTACCTCCGCAGTCTCGGTGCGACGGCGTTCCTGACTCGTGAGGAGATGAGCGAGCCGCCGCGCGCCCTCGAGTCGGAGACGTGGGCCGGTGCGGTCGACACCGTCGGCTCGACGATGCTCGCCAAGGTCCTCGCTCAGATGAAGTTCCGCTCGACGGTGGCCGCGTGCGGCCTCGCCGGCGGCGCCGATCTGCCGACGACCGTGATGCCGTTCATCATCCGAGCCGTGCGACTGCAGGGTGTCGAGGCGGTGATGGCGCCCATCTCGATGCGTGAGGCCGCATGGGCCCGCTTGGCCATCGACCTGTCGGCCGACGTGGTCGACACGATCACCGAAGTGGTGCCGCTCAGCGAGCTCCTCGATCGCGGCCCGACGATCCTCGACGGCCTCGTGCGCGGCCGCTGGGTCGTCGACCCCAACACCTGAGGACCACCGATTACAACAGGGGTCAGACCCGCGATGTAATCGGCCGTCCCGCAGCGTGGGGTCCGCGGCGGATTACATCGCGGTTCTGACCCCTGTTGTAATCAGTCGACGGGGGCTCGGTCGTGGTAGTCGGCCCACTCCCATTCGCTGCCGTACTCGTCGAGCAGATCGAGGAACGGCATCGGAGGGAGCGCTTCGGGCCCGACGACTCCCGCTCGATGCCACGCGCCCGTCGACATCAACTCGATCGCCACCGCCGGCATGACCGCGGTCTGCCACACCACCGCCTGGTGGCCGAACTCGCGCATCGACCAGGCGTTGTCGACGACGTGGTACACGTAGACCTCACGCGGTTGGCCGTCCTTGCCGAGCCCGGTGACCCAGGTCCCCGCACACGTGCGGCCGTGCATCACGTCGCCGAGAGATGCCGGATCGGGCAACGACGCGGCCACGACGTCACGCGGTGACACCTGCATGCCCTTGACCTCGACGGTCTCGGTGGAGTGCAGGTCGAGCTTGCGGAGCGTCTTGAGGACGTCGATGAACTCCGCGCCCAGGCCGTACTTGAACGTCACCCGCTGCGTGTCGATCCATCGCGGCATGAGGATCACCTCTTCGTGCTCGACGTTGACGCACTGCAGTGGGCCGATCCCCTCCGGGAACGTGAACGTCTCCGGTTCGGAGAACGGCTCGGTCGTGAACCAGCCCCGCTCGCGTTCGTAGATCACCGGTGGGTTGAGACACTCTTCGATCGTCGTCCAGATCGAGAACGTCGGAGCGAAGTCGTAGCCGTCGACGACCAGGTCGGCACCGTCGCGCACGCCGATCTCGTGGATCTCGCTGAACAGCTCGTCGGCGGCGTATCGGGCGGCGACGTCGGAGAACCCGGGCTCGACACCCATGCCGCACAGCGCCATGAGTCCTCGCGCCTTCCAGATCGGCGACTGGGCGAACTGGCCGTCGCCGAGGCGAATCCCGGTCTTCTCGTACGGCTGCGTCGGGTGCGGCACCGACAGGTTCATTGCCATGTCCACGTAGTTGCACCCGGCGGCAAACGCCCCTTCGAAGATCGGCGGGTTGAACCGGGGATCGCAGGCGTTGAGCACCACGTCAGCGCGCATCTCCCGAGCGAGGGCGGCGACCGAGTCCTCGGAGGAGGCGTCGATCTCCGCTGCCACGACACGCCCGCCGTCGGCGTTCGTGGCGGTCTCGACCGCACCGTCGGCCTTGTCGCGATCGATGTCGGCGACCGTGATGTGGGTGTAGGCCTCCCGCTTCGACGCAATCGCCACGAACGCCGAACCAACGCCACCTGCACCGACCACGAGTACTCGCATGGCGGAAATGTAGTGCCCGGGTTCGCACCTGCGCTGTTGGGCCCGGTCGCTCCGTCCCGTCGCAGGCACGAGCTACCCTCACGGCGGTGGACGCAGCGGCGCTGGGCTCGACGTCGCTGTGGCTCGACCAACTCGACGGTGTGCGCGAGGTCCGGACGCCACTCGTCGGCGATGTCGACGTCGACGTAGCGATCGTCGGTGCCGGCTACAGCGGCCTGTGGAGCGCCTACTCGCTGTTGCGCGCCGACCCGACACTGCGCGTGCTCGTCGTGGAACGCGAGAGGGTCGGCTTCGGCGCTTCGGGTCGAAATGGCGGCTGGTGTGTCGGCGAACTCGCCGGCGGACTCAGTGGTGCGGTGCGTACGTGGGGACGAGATGCAGGCGTGGCGCTGACTCGGGCGATCATCGATACCGTCGACGAAATCGCCAGGGTGGTTGCGGCCGAGGAGATCGACTGCGGATTCGAGCAGGGCGGGGTGGTCCGCCTGGCGCGGACCGCGCCGCAACTCGATCGCCAACGAGGCGAACTCCACGAGTACCGCCGTCACGGCTTCGGCGACGAGGTGTTGGCCGTGCTGTCGGCGCACGCAGCGACCGAACGGCTGGCCGCGACCGACGTTCTCGGTGGACTCCACTACGCGCCCGCCGCCCGAGTGCAGCCAGCAGCGCTGGCGTGCGGTCTTGCCCGGGTCGTCGAGCGGCTCGGCGCGACGATCGTCGAGCACACCTCCGTCGTCGACATCGTTGCCGGGAGCCCGACGGTCCGTCCGATGCTGATGACCGATCGGGGAACCGTTCGAGCCGACGTCGTGGTGCGGGCGACGGAGGCCTACACGCGCGACCTCCCAGGACTCCGTCGCTGGCTCGTCCCGCTCTACTCGCTGATGGTCGCCACCGAACCGCTCGACTCGGCGACGTGGGACACCATCGGGCTGCGCCAGCGCGAAACGTTCGCCGACGACCGACGCATGGTGATCTACGGGCAACGCACCACGGACGACCGCATTGCGTTCGGTGGGCGGGGCGCGCCCTACCGCTTCGGCTCTGGCATCGACCCCGCAACCGAGTCGGACTCGTTGGTGCACGAACGCATCGTTACCGCGCTGGTCGAGCTGCTGCCGCAGGTACGTGGCGCGGCGATCACCCATCGCTGGGGCGGGGTGCTGGGTGTGCCGCGCGACTGGCGACCGTCCGTCGGGTTCGACCGCTCCACCGGAATCGCGTGGGCAGGCGGCTACGTCGGCGAGGGCGTCGCAGCTGCCAACCTCGCGGGGCGCACGATCGCCGATCTCGTCGTGCATCCGGACTCACCCCTCGTTGCGCTCCCGTGGGTTCAGCACCGCTCGCGTCGTTGGGAACCCGAACCTCTCCGGTGGGTCGCGATCAACGGCGCCCGTCGTCTCGCCGGCTGGATCGACGACCAGGAGTCGGACCTCGGTCGAACGCCGCGGCTCGCTTCTGTTCTCGATCGGATCGTGGGATGATGCTGCGATGATCGCGGACAATCTTTCGCACGTGTGGTTCAAGGTGACCGACCTGGAGGTCGCGTCCGGGGACGGGTCGTGGGTCACGACGACCTCCGGTGATCGCTACCTCGACTTCTCCGGAGGCATCGCCGTCACGTCCACCGGTCACAGTCACCCTCACGTCGCGGCGGCGATTGCGGCGCAGGCGCAGCGCTTCATCCACGCCCAGGCCAACGTCTACACGCACGACCTGATGCAACCGCTCGCCGCACGTCTGGCCGAGATCTCGCCGGACGGCATCGACACCTTCTTCTACGCCAACTCCGGCGCCGAAATCACCGAGGCGGCGGTCAAGCTCGCCAAGCAAGCGACCGGTCGACCGAACATCATCGTGTTCCAGGGGAGCTTCCACGGTCGCACCCATCAGGCGATGGCGATGACAACCTCGAAGACCGTCTACCGGGCCGGGCACGCCCCGCTGCCGTCGGGCATCTTCATCGCCCCGTATCCGAACGTCCGCACCGGCGACATCGAGGCCGAGGTCTCGCGGGCGCTGGCCGGCTTCGACGAGCTGCTCACGAGCGTGACCGCGCCGAGTGAGACCGCAGCGGTGATCATCGAGCCGGTGCTCGGCGAAGGCGGTTACGTGGCGGCCCCCGCTGACTTCCTCGAGGCGATCGATCGACGCTGCAAGGAACACGGGATGCTGTTCATCGCCGACGAGGTGCAGTGCGGTTTCGGGCGCACCGGCAAGATGTTCGCCATCGAGCACTACGACGTGCGCCCGGACATCGTCTGCATGGCCAAGGGCATCGCCTCCGGTTTTCCGTTCTCCGCACTCGGCACCCGTCGCGAACTCGACGACCGGTGGCCGACCGGTTCGCACGGTGGCACCTACGGCGGCAACCCCATCGGGTGCGCCGCCGCCCTGGCGACGATCGAAGTGCTCAGCGCAGATGGCTTCCTGGACGAGGTGAACGATCGTGGCATGCAACTCGCCGACGGCCTGCGGCGGCTGCAGGAACAGCGCGGGGCGATCGTGCAGGTGCGGGCGCTCGGGTTGATGGTCGCCGCCCAGTTCGACACGGCGACGCGCACGTCGGCGATCGTGTCGCACTGCTTGCGCGAGGGCAAGCTGATCACAATGACCGCTGGTGCCGCCGGCACCACGCTGCGCTTCATGCCACCCCTGACCGTGACGGCTGACGAGATCGATCTCGCACTCGGTGCACTCGACAAGGCCCTGGTCGAGATCACCTCGACCTGAACCACCACACGAACGCCTCGGCGCTCGGGGTACTCAGGCGCCCGGGAGCCCGTGGAGTGCCAGTGATGCGTTCGTGTAGGCGCCATCGTCGGTGACCTCGCGGGCGAACCATGGAGGCGGTTCGAAGGTGTCCATCGCTGCCACGGAGTCGAACTCGACCTCGGCGATCACGAGCCCCTCGAGGACGCCGCCGAACACGTCGAGTTCGATGACGTGGTCGGCGAACGGGATCCGGTGCCGTGTCTTCTCGACCCGGCGGCCCTCGGTATGCGGCCACGCTGCCTCGAACTCGACGCGCTGGATCGGCCATTCCAGCTCGGTCCGTTCGGCGCCGTCCCCCGCCTTCACCGTGAGCGTGCAGCCCTCCGGGCCGGCGTCGCGTACCCGCACCGAGCGGTACTCGGCGGCGGCGAGGTATCCCTGACGCAGCGCGACCGCCGAGGTTCGGATCACGTCGTCGGGTACGACGTCCACCAGGAACCTGCGCTCTCGTTCGACGAGCGACGGAGCGGGCGCTGGTGCGGCGTGTGCGTTGGTGGGGTCGGGTATCTCGGGGCCGAGGGCCGAAGTGAGCTGCCAATACCGGTCGATGCGGCGAACGAACGCGTCGTCGGGCTCGGCGTAGATCGTCGCCCCCGACCGCATGGCGTGCTCGCGCAATTGATGTTGGCGATCTCGAGCGAGCTCGCGGACCTGAGCGACGTCGTGCGACGTGCCGTAGCGCTCGGGCTGCTCGTCGAGGAGCGCGACCAGCACTGCCAGGTCGTGGTCGTCCCCGAGCGTCTCCGCGAGCTGGTCGAGCCGATCCTCGAGCGGGCCGAGGATGCTCGGGGCGGCGTCGTGGACCAACTTCACCTGGTACCAGAGGTACTTGACCGCCTTGCGCCACTCGTGCAGCCGGCGATCGGTCGGGTCGGCTTGCGCGCGGCGCAGCCCCGATCGTCCCTGTCGGTAGGTCGCCGCCAGCCCTGCCTCGACCGCATCGAAGCCGCGAGGAAGCCGCCAGGACCGCGACGCGGTCCGGGCGTCCACGAGCAGTGCTCGCG
>JBGTCW010000573.1:0-1817 GCA_041748635.1 Ilumatobacteraceae bacterium
CGACGCGGCCGCGTCGCTCGCCATCGCGCTTTCGTGCCGGGTCGCCGCGACGGCGTCTGATCGTCGCGCTGATCGTCATCGGCGCAATCCTGCTCGGCTTGATCGCCCGGGTCGCCCAACTGCAGACGACCGAGGCGCAGACCCTTCGGTCGGCGGCGACGGAGCAGTGGACACGTTCGACGACACTGTCGGCTCAGCGCGGCACGGTGTTCGATCGCCACGGCGCTGAACTGGCGATGTCGGTGCCCGCCGTCACGGTCTCGATCAATCCCAAGCTCATCGACAACGGCCCGGCGACGGTGCAGATCCTCGACGACCTGCTCGACCTGTCCGACGAGACGACCGCCGAGCTGCTCACCGAGATCGAGTCGAAGCAGCGGGGATTCGTCTTCGTTCGGCGCCAGGCCGACGCCGACATCGGCGACCAGCTCGCATCAATGAAGCTCGCCGGCGTCAACGTCGACCGCGAGAGTCGGCGCGAGATGCCCGGCGGTGACACCGGTCGAAGCATCATCGGTCGCACGAACATCGACGGCCTCGGAATCTCCGGGCTCGAGCTGCAGTACGACGACGTCCTCACGGGCTCGGGCGGCGAGATGCGCCGTGAGGTGGCGCCCGGCGGCCGGTCGATCCCCGGTTCCGAGACCGTCACCGTGGCACCGGTTGCGGGTGACGATCTGGTACTCACGCTCGACCGTTCGGTGCAGTTTTCGACCGAACGGGTGCTGTTGGAACAGGTTGCAGCGATCGGGGCGAAGGGCGCCACCGCGATCGCCATGGACACCGACACCGGTGAGATCTATTCGATGGCGTCGGTGCGACGCAACGACGACAGCGGCGCCTTCGAGGTCACGTCCGGCAACTTCGCCGCCGTCGACGCCTACGAGCCAGGATCGGTCGCAAAGGTGATCACGATCGCCAGTGCGCTGAGCGAAGGGCTGGTCACGCCGGAGACCTCCTACGTCGTGCCGTGGCGCAAGCAGTACTACGACGACTTGCTGAAGGACGCAGTCGAGCATCCCGACGACGTGATGTCGGTCGCCCAGATCCTCACCAAGTCCTCGAACATCGGCACGATTTTCGTCCAACAGGAGATGGGCCGCGAGCTGCACCGCGAGTACATGGCCCAGTTCGGGCTCGGCGCGAAGACGGCGCTGGACTTCCCCGGCGAGTCGCCCGGCATTTTGAAACAGCCCGAGGACCTGTGGGGGTCCGAGCGAGTGACGGTGGCGTACGGTCAGGGTGTGGCGAGCACGTCGTTGCAACTGGTCGGAGCGGTCAACACGATCGCCAATCGCGGCACCTATGTCGCTCCGAAGCTGGTCAAGGCGACCGTCGGCCCCGACGGCACCGTGACCGAAACGGAGCCATCAGACGCACGACGTGTCGTCACCGAGCAGGCGGCGATCCAGACCACCGAGATGATGCGCAACGTCGTGTGCAGCGGCACGGCGACGCGCGCCCAGGTCGAGGGGTTGTCGATCGCCGGCAAGACCGGCACCGCCTTCAAGGCTGCCGATAACGGCACCTACTACAACGACGACGGTGAGCGCATCTACTACTCGAGTTTCGTGGGATTCTTCCCGGCCGAGAATCCCCAGGTGACGGTGTTGGTGTCCGTCGATGAACCGCCGGCAGGCACGAACGACCGCTTCGGTGGAACCGCAGCGGCGCCCGTGTTCGCCGAGCTGGCCCCCACGCTGATCCACGAGTTGGGCATCGTGCCCACGCCTGGCGCCACCGGGTGCCAGGCGCCGTGAGGTCGGCGGTGACGACGCCGGCGGATCCAACGGGGCTACGCGCCGTGCGCGAACTCC
>JBGTCW010000574.1:0-3001 GCA_041748635.1 Ilumatobacteraceae bacterium
CGTCCCATGGCATGTTCGGGTGCATCCACTCGATCCAGACGATCGATCGGCCATCGGGCGACACCCTCGGCGAGGCGTAGAAGTCGGCGCCCGAGGCGACCACCTCGACGCGCATCGAGCCGTCGGTCGCCACGGCCACGAGTTCGTTCACCGCCTCGCCGGTGCCGTGTCGTTCGTGGACACACACGTACCAGGCTCCGTCGGGCGTGGGGCGCCCATCGGCGTAACGCAAGGATCGCGGCGTCGGCGGCTCGGGCGTGAGCAGCACGGGTTCTCCACCGGGTTCGAGGCGCCGCAGGCGCTGGTCGTCGAAGTCGACGTAGTAGGCCACCCCGCCCTGCACCCACCACGCGCCTCCGCCGTACTCGTGGACGCGGGTGCGCACCGAGACCTCGGGTGCGGTGACGTCGACGGTCGATCCATTCCTCCAGCGCACGAGTGTCGTGCGGCCGTGGTTGTCCGGACGCGACTCCGCCCACCAGACGTCGTCACCGTCGGCGACCACCTCGCCGACCGACACCGCCCCGGTCACCAGCGACCGCGCAGTGATCGGCGACGGCCACGTGCCAGCCGGTCGCCCAGTCCGTGCTCCAGTCCGTGCTGCGGTCATCCCGCCAGTGTCGCACGACCCCGACCCAGACCGCAGCGAGCGATGAGTGAACCAGGCACATACGAGCCATCTCGCTCATCGCGGTCGACCCGACCGACGTTGCGATGAGCCAAACCCACGCATACGGCGGTCTCGCTCATCGCTGGGCGCGACCGCGGGCGCGTGGGTGGACGTCAGATCAGCGACAGCGAGTCGTGGTCGAGCGCTTGGCGGAGGTGGCGCTGGGCCATCGCACCGAACATCGCCTCGCTGCGGTCGTTCAGCGTCACGATCTGCGACGCCATCGCGGCCACGGTGAGTCCCGCGAACGCCTCACGCCGGTACTGCTCCCACACCCAGGCGCCGTCGAGGTCGACGCCGTAGGCGCCGACCGCGGCGAGGTACACGTCGACCAGCTCACGTTCGTGGGCGCGTCGGTCCTCCGGAAGCAGCCCCGCGCCGATGAAGTACGACAGGTCGGCGATCGGGTCGCCGTGGGCCGGCGTCTGCCAGTCGACCACGGTGACCGGTGGCCCACCTTCCGGCGTGGCGAAGAGCATGTTGTCGAGTCGGTAGTCGCCGTGGGTGACGGTCTTCGGGCCGCTGCGTCCACCACGCCACTGCGCGATCACCCCACCGAAACGCTCGGCCAGCTCGAACTCCTCGGCGTCGAGGTGCGAGCGGTACGTCGTGGCGAAACCCGGGAACAGCATCTGCCACATCACGGCCAGTCCGTTCGCCGAGTCGTCGCCCTTGTCGCGTTCGATCCAGTCGATGTCGAACAGCGCCGGATCGTTCCAGCGCGGGCCGTGCAACTTGGCGAGTTCGCTCACGGCATCGCGGGCCTGGTCGAGTGAGCATCCCGTGAGCTGGTCGCCCTGACGCGCCGGCGCCATGTCCCCGAGCACGAGCACGAAGTCGTTGGTCGCAGCATCCCAGTCGCCGTGCAGGCACGCTGGCACCCGGATGTCGACGGTCGCCGCCAGATCGTGATAGAAGCGCGTCTCGCGTTCGTAGTGTCGCAGCATCGCCGCGGTGGTGAGGCTGGTCTCGTCGGTCGCCGGAAGCTTGACCACCACCGAGCGAGGCAGCGCAGGCTCCGCGTCGGGCATCGAGATCCGCACGTTGACGCCGATGTGCCCATCGCCGATGCGGTCGGAGCTGATCGGGCCGACGTCACCGCCGAGCACCGACGACAACCAGTCAGAGGTCACATCCGCTGCGAGCATGACGCGGCACGGTAGTGCTCGGCGACCGCTACCGTCGTGGCCGAGATGTCCGGGTCACGTGTCTCGTTTCTCCTGCGCCCGAAATGGATCGCGTTCCACGTGCTCGTCGTCGTCTCGGTGGGGTCGATGGTGTGGCTGGCGCTCTGGCAGCTCGACCGCCTCGACGAACGGCGCAGCTTCAACACCCTCGTCGCCGCACAGATCGATCTGCCGCCGACACCACTTTCCGCGCTGCTCGACGAGGCGGGCGATGAGCCGGCGACCATCGAGTGGCGCCAGGCACTCGTCGCCGGGTCGTACCTCTCCGATCAGATCCTGTGGTTCAACCGATCGCAGGGCGGCGTCGCCGGCGACAACGTCCTCACCGCCCTGGTCACCGCCGACGACACGACGGTGATCGTCAACCGGGGCTTCGTGCCGCTCGGCGTCGACACACCACCTGCCCCGACTGGAGAGATCGAGATCCTCGCTCGCGTCCGCGTTCCCGACGAACGTCAGCGCGGCGAACTGACCGACTCGGCCTCGGGCGGCGAACCCGTCAGCGAGGTGCGTCGAATCGACCTCGGCGAGATCGCTGGTCAGTTGCCCGGTCGGGTGGCGCCGATCTACCTCGATCTCGTCGATGCCCGCCCTGCCATCGGGCCGAACGATCCGACGCCCGTGCCCGGACCGACGCTCGATGAGGGTCCGCACCTCTCCTACGCCGCTCAATGGTTCATCTTCGCCACGTGCGTGGCAATCGGCTGGGTGCTCGCAGTCCGCCGCTCGATCAGGTCACGACAGCGCGACGCCGTCAGGGCCGCAGCACCTGCGTCAGCGCCAACGGATTCCGCCCCGCCAGACGGCGTCGGAGCCCCCAGCTCGACGATCGGAACAGACGCACCATCACCGCACTGATCTCCTGCGGCGGCGTGTCGAGACGCAGATACGCCGACCAGTCGTTGACGTCGAGGTCGAAGAATGCGTCGAAGAACGCCCTCACGTCGTCCTCGTCGAGATCGAGCAGTACCCCGAGCCCGAACTCGTGCAGCACGTGGCTCCGTCGGAGCGACCTCGGCCACACGGCGTCGGCCACGGGACCGGAGTCGACGACGCCACGCGGCGACATCGACAGCGTCTCGCCGACCGCGGCGGCGACGCGCGGCACCGCTCGAATCGACGCGGCGACGGAGAACCCGGTGGC
>JBGTCW010000575.1:0-2281 GCA_041748635.1 Ilumatobacteraceae bacterium
CCGCCTCCGAGTGCCACCCCCGCGACGACGACGATTCCGAGCACGCCTGCCGCCGCGGCCGCGGGCATCCAGCGACGAGCTTCGGGGGAAAGGGATGGACGGTCGTTCACGGCGATGACGGCGCGGCGGCTCGGGCCGCCGACTTGGTTCCCCGAGGGGGTTCGAGGCGTCAGGCTACTCCCGGGCTCCACGCCAGAATCCGCGGCTCCGCTCGCCTCGACGGTCCGGTCGAAACGCTGCGGTATTGCAATCCCGATCGGGTCAGGGGTGTCCGACGACAGGCCGGATGTTCTCCAGGTCGCCGCGCAGCTCCCACATCTCGCGCAAGATGGTGGTGATCACCGACGGCGAACTCAAGGTCGACACACCTCGGGTTCGGGGGAAGTAGTCGACTCCGAACTGCAGCATCTCGTAGCCGAGCCGCGTGGCCCGGATCACGAGTTCGGCATCGATGAACGACCCCTCGCTGCGCAGTTCGACGTGATCGAACACTCGGGCACGGCACAACTTGAACGCGAAGTTGATGTCGCGGGCCTTGACGTCGAACAGCGTCCGGATCAGCAGGTTGTACACGAAGGTGTAGACCGAACGCAGGTAGCCCTCGCCGGTGCGGTCGAACCGGTAGGCACTCACGATGTCGGCGTCGTACTCGCGCAGCAGGCGCACGGCTCGCGGCAGCTCTGACATGTCGAACGGCAGGTCGGCGTCGGTGTAGAGGATCACGTCGCCGGTCGCCGTGGCGAAGCCGGTCTTGATGGCGCCGCCGAGCTTGCGGTTGCGGGCGTGGTGGACGACGCGAACCCGCGGGTCTTCAGCCGCCAGCCGATCGGCGATCTCCGGGGTGCGGTCGGTCGAGGCGTCGTCGACCACGATCAGCTCGTAGTCGCCGATGTCGCCGTTGTGCATCAGCTGCTCGCAGGCCCGCCGACCGGCCTTCAGGGCTCGCTCGATGTACTCCTCTTCGTTCCACATCGGATAGAAGATCGACAGTTTCGCGAACGGGTCACCGAGCGTGGTGTCGACGAAGGACATCGCAGCGAGGGTAGCTCGCGACCCCGAGACGTACACGATGTGCCAGGCACATCGTGTACGTCGTGCCGAGGTGCGCTGCACATCGCAGCGAACCGGGCCATAGTGTGCGACCTCGTGCCGGACTCGATACCGCCTCACGAGCTGCGGCGGTCGTCACCGCTCGGCCGGTTGACGACGGCGTGGCGAGCGATGGTGGTCACCGCGTGGGTCTTTGCGTTCGTGACCTACATGGGGGTCTGGAAGGCGAGCGACGAAATCGGCATCGCCACCTGGTGGCTCGGTCCGAGCAGCGATCCGCAACCGCTCGTCGTTCGGCTCATTCCGTTCGTCGTCACCGCCACCTTCGGGATCGTCGCCAGCTACAACGTCGTGCACATGCCGCTGATCGGACTGATCGGGGCGGGCATCCTGGCCGCGATCGCCATCGCTGATCTGACACGCTCGACCGGACTGGCCGTGGTCGAACTTGCGATCGCCGTCGCGATGCTGCTGGTGGCTGCCGCATCGTTCACCGGCGTCTACCGGCTGGCGTCGCGATCCGACGACGCCGGGTAGCGTCGTCGCCGATGCCCGACCCTGCACCGAACGCTGCCTCCAACGCGAAAGTCCTGATGTCGCTCCCCGTCGGCGAGCGTGTGGGCATCGCCTTCTCCGGGGGGCTCGACACGTCTGCTGCGGTCGCGTGGATGCACGACCGGGGCGCCATCCCCTACACCTACACCGCCGACCTCGGCCAGTACGACGAGCCCGAACTCGAGACCGTCCCCGATCGGGCGAAGGTGTACGGCGCTGCGGAGGCGCGGCTGGTCGACTGCCGTGACGAGTTGGTGCGCGAGGGCCTGATCGCGCTGCAGTGCGGGGCCTTCCACATCACCACGGCCGGCAAGACGTACTTCAACACCACGCCGCTCGGACGTGCGGTCACCGGCACGCTGCTGGTGCGGGCGATGGCCGACGACGGCGTCGACGTGTGGGGCGACGGATCCACCTACAAGGGCAACGACATCGAGCGCTTCTACCGGTACGGATTGTTGGTCAATCCCAACCTGCGCATCTACAAGCCGTGGCTCGACCCGACGTTCGTCGACGAGCTCGGCGGCCGCCAGGGCATGAGCGAGTTCCTGACGGCACGCGACCTGCCCTACCGAGATCCGGTCGAGAAGGCGTACTCGACCGACGCCAACATCTGGGGCGCCACGCACGAGGCGAAGTCGCTCGAAGAGCTGGCGACGACCATGGAGATCGTGAC
>JBGTCW010000576.1:0-4754 GCA_041748635.1 Ilumatobacteraceae bacterium
ACCAGAGCGAGACGGCACGAGAACTCCTCGATCGTCTCGGCCAGTGATCGAACACGATTCATCCGACTCACCGAAGGGAAGCACACGCTGATGGCAGAACGCACCCAGAAGTCGAAGGGCACGACGAGCCGCGACACCGAGACCACCGCCGAGGCGGCGCCGGCGGTCACCGAGACCGGCGAAAAGCTCAAGGCAGAACTCGACGACCTGCTCGACGAGATCGACGAGGTGTTGGAGACGAATGCCGAAGACTTCGTCAAGTCATACGTGCAAAAGGGCGGTCAGTAGACCGTGACGATGCCGATGTTCTCGACCTCGGACGATCCGGGGTCGAGCTTTCCGGAGCTGCTGCGTCGGGTGGGGCTCGGGCCCGAACCGATCATCGGCGCCTCCACCGAATTGTTGCGTGAGCTGGCGGTGCCCCACGCCACCACGTGCGTGGCGTTGACCTACGACGGCGGCGTCGTGATGGCGGGCGACCGCAGGGCCACGGCCGGCAATCTCATCGTGCACCGCACGATGGAGAAGGTCGTCGAAGCAGACCGGCACAGTGGGGTCGCCATCGCCGGTTCGGCGGGCGCCGCGATGGAGATGGTCCGGTTGTTCCAACTGCAACTCGAGCACTACGAGAAGGTCGAGGGCACCGCGTTGAGTCTGGAGGGCAAGGCCAACCAGCTCTCGATGATGGTCCGCGGCAACCTGCAGGCGGCGATGATGGGCATGGTCGTCGTGCCGATCTTCGGCGGATACGACCTGCGCCGCGAATGCGGTCGGCTCTGGGACTACGACGCCACGGGCGGACGCTACGAAGAGCGCGATTACGTCGCTACCGGCTCTGGCAGCCTGCACGCCGGCACCGTGATCAAGGTCGGCTTCCGCAGCGACATGAGCCGTGACGACGCCGTCAACCTGGCGGCGCGGGCGTTGTGGGAGGCAGCGGACGCCGATTCGGCGACCGGCGGCTTCGACGCTCTCCGCGGGATTTATCCGGTCGTCGCCACGATCGACGCCGGCGGCTGGAGTCGTCTCGACGACGATGACCTGGCCTCGCGATACGACGCGATCGTCGCGGAGGTGCGTTCGCGATGAGCATGCCGTTCTACGTCGCTCCCGAACAGATGATGAAGGACCGCGCCGACTTCGCACGCAAGGGCATCGCCCGGGGACGTGCGCTCGCTGCGGTGCGCTACAGCGACGGCATCGTGATCGTCGCCGAGAACGCGTCGGAAACGCTGCGCAAGGTCAGCGAGATCTACGACCGCATCGCCTTCGCGGGCGTCGGCAAGTACAACGAGTTCGATCAACTCCGTGTCGCAGGCGTCCGTGCCGCGGACTTGAAGGGATTTCAGTACTCGCGCGACGACGTCGATGCCCGCAGTCTGGCGAACAGCTATGCGCAGATGCTCGGCACGATCTTCACCCACGAGATGAAGCCGATGGAGGTGGAGATCCTCGTCGCCGAGGTCGGCCTCGAGCCGTCGGGCGATCAGATGTTCCACATCCTCTACGACGGCACCGTTGTCGACGAGCGAGACCACGCGGCGATTGGTGGCGACGCCGAGCCGATCAATGCGCGCCTCGCGGAGGCGTGGACGGATGGGCTGGATCGAGCGTCGGCGATTGCGCTCGGTCGATCAGCGCTGAGCGGACCCGACCGGGAGATCGTCGACGACGATCTCGAGGTCGCCGACCTCGCTCGCACGAATGGTCGCCGGTGCTTTCACCGGCTGACCAAGGCCGAACTCGGCGCCTGAATCAGTCGCGCCGCCAGCGCGACAGATAGCCGAGTACCCAGCCGACAGCGGCCGAACCGACGATCACGATCCACAGCGACGTGTCGACCTCGTCGAACAGCCAGTCGACCGTGACGTCCTGGGTGTTCACTACCGCGAACACGACGAGCACGGCGGCGATCACCACCCACAGCAAGATCTTCACCGTCTGGCGAACTCTGATGGACCGTTCGTTGGAGTCGTCTGCCATCGCGGTTACCTACCCGGTTTCGACGACGTGTAATCATCCACCGTATTGGAGGGGTGCAAGGGATGGGGAAAGGCCGTCAGATCGTCGGCTGCGCGAAGTCGATCTCGGCGGTCGGCGTAGTGCTCCCCGAGCGGCCCGGTGCGTCCGAGAATCGCCAGTACAGGTTGGTGTAGGCGATCGCGTCGCCGGGGCCGATCGGGCCACCCCACTCGCGCATGTCCTCGGTGGTGTGAGCGTCGGAGACCAGCGTGGCGTCATAGCCACGTGCGAGCGCTCCGTGCAACGTCGACCGGATGCAGGCGTCGGTCTGAGCGCCCGTGACGACGAGATGACCCACGCGGCGCTCGGCGAGGATCGACTCGAGGTCGGTGTCCTCGAAGGAGTCCCCGTAATGCTTGTGCACCAAGGGCTCGTCATCGGCGCGGACGAGGTCGTCGATGTACTGCCAGGGGTCGGATCCCTCGGGGAGATCGTCGTCGGAGTGTTGCACCCACACGACCGGGACCCGGGCAGTGCGGGCCTGCTCGACCAGCGTGTTGATGTTCGACACGACACGGTCGACCTCGAACGCTTCGGCGACCACCCCGCGCTGCATGTCGATCACGACGAGTGCGGTGTTCGGCCGGTTCTCGAGCGACGTCATAGGCGCAGAAACTAGTCCGGCCAACACCACGCACGCTCCGGCATCCGGACACACGGTCCGATGCCGATCCCCCTATCGGCCGGGCTGCTCCTGCGGGTCGGTCTGGTCCGGGCAGGCCGATGGACGACGTCGCCGGGCGCATCCGAACGTTCATGAGGAGCTGACCCCACACGCGTCGATTTCGCCACGGAGTCCCGAAGCGGCGCGCCTCCTCTCGATCAGCTCTCGGAGTACGACGACGCGGCGCTGACCAAGCGGTTCCGTCAGCTCGAGCTGCAGCGTCGGGCCATCGAGGCCGAGATGGCCCGGATCGTGAGTGTGGGCGAGCGGCGAGAGCTGCACGCTGTCGACGGGCACCGCTCGATGAAGCAGTGGATCATCGCTCAGACCAACGGCCCAGGCGCTGAGGCCGCACGCTTGCGAAAGCTCGCCAAGGCGATCGAGACCGTGCCGTCGCTCGGCGACGCGCTCAGCGACGGACACATCGGCAGTGCTCAAGCCCACGAGTTCGCACGGGCCGCGTCGAACCCGCGCGTCGGCGATCAGATCGAGTCCGTCGCTCCGATCCTGCTCCAACACGCCGAGCATCTCGGGTTCGACGACTTTCAGGTGGTGGTGCGGCGATGGGAAACGCTCGCCGACCTCGATGGAGCGGAGCGCAACGACGAGGCGTCACACGACCGTCGAACGGCGGCGGTGCTCGACGTCGACGGCTCCATCAGGGTACGAGCGTCCGGTGGCACGGGCATGGTGACCGCTGAAATGATGGGCATCTTCCAACAGTTCGTCGACGCCGAGTTCGCCAACGACGTCGCCGCACGGACCGCCGAGTTCGGGCCGGATGCACCGGCGTCGAGGCTGCCGCGCACCGATGCTCAACGCCGATTCGATGCCATGGTCCAATTGTTCCGAGCGGCGGTCACGGCACCCGCCGACGGCGTCGCTCCGACACCCGTCGTCAACATCTTGGTCGGCCACATCGCACTGCAGCGCATCCTCGCCCGACGCGGAATGGGTCTCGAGCCGGAAGCGCCCGAGCCCGGCGACCTGATGGCCGAGCGAATGGAATCGTCCACCGGCGTCCCACTTGCACCCGACGACGTCATCGCTGCGTGCCTCTCGGGCGTGGTGCGGCGCGTGGTGATCGACTCCGCCAGCGTGGTCGTCGATGCTGGACGCAAACGACGACTGTTCACCGGTGTGGCCCGAGAGCTCGCGCTGCTGCTGTGGCAGCGCTGCGGGCACCTCGGCTGCACCGTGCCGGCCGATCAGTGCGAGGTCGACCACATGGACGAATGGGACGCCGACGGCGGTGCCACCGACCAGTCCAACGCCCGACCTCGTTGCGGCACTCACAACCCGCTCAAGTCGAAACGCCGCCTCAGATCGGTCCGAGATCCCAAGGGCTACATCGTCGACTATCGCGCCGACGGCACGCCCATGCTTCCCGCCGGTCGGCGACCACCCGACGAGTTGCCCGCCGAGTTGGCCGACGACGTCATACCCGCCGATCATCACGAGGTCTGGGATCGACTGGTCGCCAATCGGACTGCCGTACGCAGCTGGGACCGGCGATTCCACCGAACGACCATGAGTGCTCCTGCGTCGGCCGACGGCCCCGGCGAACTGAGCCGTGCGCTGAGCCGCTCGCTCGAGAACTGACGCCGCGCTCGGCACGCGGGCACAGCGACGCCAGGAGGCGTACCATCGCAGACATGGTTGCCATCGACGTCAACAGTGACCTGGGGGAGTCCTACGGGGTCTGGACGCTCGGGGACGATGCAGCGATGCTCTCGATCGTCACCAGCGCCAACGTCGCCTGCGGCTTCCATGCCGGCGATCCGTCGGTGTTGCGAACGACCTGCGCTCTCGCGGTGGAGAACGACGTGGCCATCGGCGCACAAGTGTCGTACCCGGACCTGGCCGGTTTCGGTCGCCGCCATCTCGACATGACTCCGGACGAACTCCGCGACGCCGTCCTGTACCAACTCGGCGCACTCGATGCGTTCGCCCAGGTGGCCGGCACGGAAGTGGCCTACGTGAAGCCACACGGTGCGCTCCATCACATCACGGCGACCCACCCGGCGGCCGCGCGAGCGTTGGTGGCCGCCGCTGCCGAGTACGACCC
>JBGTCW010000577.1:0-2996 GCA_041748635.1 Ilumatobacteraceae bacterium
TGGCCACCCTGCGGGCCGCCGCCGAGGGCAAGCTCGAACTCCTGGTGCTGCTCGGCGCCGACCCCCTCAACGACTGCCCCGATGCCGACCTCGCCCGTCGGGCGATCGCCGGTGCGCGACGGGTGCTCGCGATCGACACCTTCCCGTGCGAGTCGACCCAGCACGCCGACGTCGTGCTCGCCGCGTCTGCCTACGGCGAGAAGGCAGGCACCACGACCAATCTGGAGGGTCGGGTCACGACGTTGGCCCAGCAGGTCACCGCCACAGGCACGAGCCGTCCCGACTGGATGATCGCCGTCGAGCTCGGCCTGATGATCGGCGACCGTTCGTTCGGCGCCGACCATCACCTGCGCGGTGTGTCGACCGTCGACGACGTGACCGAGATGATCGCGACAACTGTTACAGCGTTCGCCCCGGCCACCCTGGCCGCCCTGCGCGGCGAACCCAACGGTGTCCTCACCGCGGCGACGCCGTCCGACTGGCCCGAGTTGGGTGAGGTGTCCTTCTCCGCGCCGGGTCGGAACAGCTATGACTATCGGTTGGTGGTGAGTCGAACGTTGTATGACCGAGCGGTGGGAACGCAGATGTCGCCGTCGCTCGTCGAGCTCGCCCCCGGCGCCGCCTTGCACGTCCATCCACTCGATCTCGACAGCCTCGGCGTCGCCGAGGGCGACGACGTCAAGATCGTGAGCGCCAAGGCCGCGTGCGTCCTGCCTGTGAGGGCCAACGCACGAGTCCCGCGCGGGGTGGTGTGGTCGCCGTTCAACCAGGCCGGTCGCACGATCGAAGGCATCGTCGACGCGGCAGCTGCGACCACCGACGTACGAATCGAGCGAGTCTGATGTTGGCCATCGACCCGCTGCTCGACGGGGGCCTGTTGTGGACCCCGCTGTTCATCGTGATCGCCAAGGTCCTGATCATCTTCGTGCTCGGCCTCGTCTCGACGATGCTGATGATCTGGTACGAGCGCAAGGTCGTGTCGGGGATGCACAACCGCGTCGGGCCGAACAAGGCTGGCCCGTGGGGCATCTTGCAGAGCCTCGCTGACGGCATCAAGGCGTTCTTCAAGGAAGACCTACTGCCGACGCGGGCAGATCGCATCGTGTTCCGGCTCGCGCCGTTCCTGTCGTTCGTGCCGGGCTTCCTGATCTGGTCGGTGATCCCCTTGGGCGGCGACTTCTCCGACGGCCGCGACGGCACGGTCGAGATCTTCGGCCACACCACCCGTGCGCAGCTCGCCGACCCGCCGATGGGCATCCTCATCGTGTTGGCGCTGTCGTCGATCGCCGTGTACGGCATCATGCTCGCGGGCTGGGCCAGCGGCTCGAAGTACCCGCTGCTGGGCTCGGTGCGTGCGTCGGCGCAGATGATCTCCTACGAAGCTGCGCTGGGGCTCAGTCTCGCCGCTGTGCTGCTGTCGTCGGGGACGCTGTCGACCGCCGGCATCGTGGTGCGCCAGGACAGCGTGGCCGACTGGAACGTGATCTCGACCGGGATCGTGCCGTTCGTGATCTTCCTGATCGCCGCCACCGCCGAGTTGAATCGCCCGCCGTTCGACCTCGTGGAAGCCGAGCAGGAACTCGTCGGCGGATTCAACACCGAGTACTCCGGCATCCGCTTCGCGCTGTTCTTCCTCGCCGAGTTCATGGGCGTGGTCACGATGAGCGCGGTCATGGTCACGTTGTTCTTCGGCGGGCCGCAGGGGCTGGTCGACATTCCCGTGATCCCCGGGGCGATCGAGGGCACGCTGTGGTTCTTCGTGAAGCTGATGGGCTTCTTGTACCTGTACGTCTGGCTGCGTGCCACGTTGCCTCGACTTCGCTACGACCAGCTGATGGACTTCGGCTGGAAGATCCTGATCCCGATCGCGCTCGGCTGGTTCCTCCTGCTCGCCGCGCTTCGTGAGTTCTCGCCCGATGGTGAGTTCGTTGCAAGCCTGCGCGTCGTGCTGATCTCGTTCGCCGTCGGCGCCGTGGCGGTCGGCCTGTTCGCCGCCGCACTACGGGTGAGCGCCCGCAAGCGCCTCGCCGCCCACGATGCGCTGACGGAGCCGTCGACGCAGAACGGAGTCAAGGTCTGATGGGCTACCTCGAAGGATTCGGCGTCACGATCCGACAGCACCGCCTCTTCGGCGGCAAGCGAGTCACCACCGAGTACTCCGGCGGACGTCGCGCGAAGAAGCGGGGCGACACCGCCCGCGACGTGACCCACGACGAAAAGCTGGAACGCCCCGAGCGACTGCACGGCCGTCACGTCCTGAACCGCTACGAAGACGGCATGGAGAAGTGCATCGGCTGCGAACTGTGCGCGGGCGTCTGCCCGGCCGACTGCATCCACGTCCGCGGTGCCGACAACGATCCTGAGAACCCCACCTCACCGGGCGAGCGGTTCGGCTGGATCTACGAGATCAACTACCTGCGATGCATCCACTGCGACCTCTGCGTCGAGGCGTGCCCGACCGAGGCGATCACCGAGTCGAAGCTGTTCGAGTTCTCCTTCACGAATCGTCGCGACGCCATCTACACGAAGGCCGAACTGCTCGTCGACGACGATGGCATGCCGCAGAAGCTGCCATGGGAGGACTGGCGCGAGGGCGACGATGTGCTGACCAGTGGGTGGATGCGCGCCACCGCGCCGTCGGGTGACGCCACGTTCGAAGGCCAGGTCGGATGGAGCGGCGAGCTCGGCTACGGCGTCCGTGAGCCCGAGCCGACCCAGGACGTCCGCGATGCGTCGGTGCGCGACAAGACCGTGCGGAGCATCGAGCGGTGAGCGACGCAACGTTCCTCGAATACGTCGTGTTCTTCTCGGCGGCGATCATGATCCTCGGCGGTGCAGTCGGCGTCATCGCGCTCAAGAGCCCGGTCCACGCGGCGCTCGGCCTGGTGCTCACGCTGTTCGGAGTCGCAGTGCAGTTCGTTGCGATGGAAGCGCACTTCCTCGCAGCGGTGCAGGTGATCGTGTACGCCGGTGCCATCGTCGTGCTGTTCTTGTTC
>JBGTCW010000578.1:0-3517 GCA_041748635.1 Ilumatobacteraceae bacterium
CGCCGTGGCGTTCGCACGGAGTCCGATGACGCTCGCCAACACCGCGTGGGATCTGCAGGCGTACTCCGAGGGGCGCTTCATCCTCGGGCTCGGCAGCCAGATCAAGCCGCACATCACCAAGCGATTCTCGATGGAGTGGAGTCATCCGGCCGCCCGCATGCGCGAGTTCGTGCTCGCGATGCGAGCGATCTGGAACACGTGGCTGACCGGCGAGCCGCTCGACTTCCGTGGCGAGTTCTACACCCACACGCTGATGACGCCGTTCTTCACGCCCCCCGCCTCGGACCTCGACGGGTTCGGCCCACCGAAGGTGTTCCTCGCCGGCGTCGGCGAGTTGATGACCGAGGTCGCCGGCGAGGTCTGCGACGGATTCCTCTGCCACGGATTCACCACCGAGAGGTACCTCCGTGAGGTCACCATCCCGGCGCTCGAGCGTGGCCGCGCCAAGGCCGGCAAGTCGATGGACGGCTTCGAGATCATGGGGCCGTCGTTCGTCGTGACCGGCAACAACGACGAGGAGCTCGAGGCCGCCGCCACCGGTACCCGCCAGCAGATCGCGTTCTACGGATCCACGCCGGCGTACCGGAACGTGCTCGAGATCCACGGCTGGGGCGGGCTGCAGGACGAGCTGAACGCCCTGTCCAAGCAGGGTGAGTGGGCCAAGATGGGCACGTTGATCGACGATGAGATCCTCAACACCTTTGCGGTCGTCGGTGCCCCCGAGGACATCGCCCCGGAGTTGTCGCAACGCTACGGCGACGTCATCCAGCGCATCAGCTTCTACGCGCCGTACGCCAGCGACCCGGACCGCTGGTCCGCAGTGATGGCCGCCCTCCGCGCCGCCTGAACGTCGCGGTCCACGTCCCTCCGCGGGCGGTCAGTGGGCGTGGCCGACGGCCCCGGCGCGTCCACGCAGCCGGCTTCCCGCAACGTACGCGACGATGAAGAAGCACGCCGACGTGAGCACGATCGTCGGGCCGGAGGCAACGTCGAGGTGATAGCTGGCGTTCATACCGACGAATCCGCTCACGGCTCCGATGGCGGCCGACAGCGCGAGCATCTTGGCGAAGCTGTCGGTCAGCATTCGCGCCACCACGGCCGGCACGACGAGTGACGCAGCGATCAACGTCACGCCCATCACGTTCATCGTCGCGAGGACGGTGGCCGACAGCACGACCATCAGCAAGGCGTCGATCCACGCGGTTCGCACGCCGGTCGCCGCGGCCACCTGCGTGTCGAACGTGGTGAAGAGCAACTGGCGGTAGAAGAAAAACAGGACCAAGGCGGTCGACAACGCCACGCCCACGATGAGCCAGACGTCGGCGTTCGTCACGCCGAGCACATTGCCGAACAGCAGCGCGTCCGCGTTGCGGCCGGGCGATCCGTACAGCTGCACCAGCGCGAGGCCGAGCGCGAACGACGCCGTCGTCACCACCCCGATCGCCGCGTCGGAGCCGATCGGCCGCCGGCGAACGATCCCACCGACCGCGAGGGCGGTGACGACTCCCCAGATGCCTGCCCCGAGGAAGAGGTTGACGCCCACGAGACCCGCCACGGCATAGCCACCGAAGATCGAGTGCGACAGGCCGTGGCCGATGTAGCTCATGTTGCGCAGCACCACGTAGCATCCCACCAGCCCGCACAGGGCACCGGCGATCGTGGCGACGTAGATGCCGTTGCGGAAAAACTCGAACTCGAACGGTCGCACCAGTTCGTCCCAGGTCATGCCAACGGTCCCCGGCCCGCCGACCCCGATCGCCGAAGTGGCGTCACGTTGCTGTCGAGCGGCGAGTCGACCACCACTCGCATGCCGCCGTGCTCGAGCACCTCCATCGGTGAGCCGTACGTCCGCTCGAGAACGTCAGGGACCAGCACCTGATCCGGACGCCCGGCGCCGATCACCGATCGGTTCAGGCACACCACCGTCGGCAGATGGGCCGCGATGCCGTTGAGGTCGTGGGTGGTCAGCACGATCGTGAGACCCTCGCGGTTGAGGTCGTCGAGTAGATGCAGGACATCGTGTCTGGTCCGCACGTCGAGACCGGACGTCGGCTCGTCGAGGAAGATCACCTGCGCATTGGTGAACAGTGCCCTGGCGAGGAACACCCGCTGCTGCTGGCCACCCGACAATTCGCGGATGTGACGACCGCCGAGGCCGTCCAGCCCGAGACGGTCGAGCACCTCGGCGATCTCGCCGCGCTCTGCGCGCGTCATCCACGGCATCCGCAGCCCGCGGGCCCTCGCCATCCCCACGCACTCGGCGACCGTCACCGGGAAGTTCCAGTCGATCGTCTCGACCTGGGGGACGAGACCGACCGCCAGACCCGGCGCACGCCGAATGGTCCCCGAGACGGGCGGCACCGTGCCGAGCATCGCCTTGAGCAGCGTCGACTTGCCGGACCCCGACGGCCCGACGATGCCGATCAGGTCCCCGGATTCGACCGTGAGATCGACGTCGATGAGCACCGGCGCGCCACCGCCATAGGTGACGGTGATGTCGTCGACGACGATGAGCGCACCGGCGGCGACGGGCTGATCGGTCACGGCGTCACCGCGTTCCGACAGCGACCGAGCCGCCACCTGGGTGTCGCCTGAGCCCGATCATCGTGGCTGCTCACTGCGGGTACTCGGCGTTGTCGGGGGCGACGTCTCGGACCTCGAAGCCGCTCAGCGCCGTGGCGTCGCCGCCCAACGCCTCGGTCATCGTGATGAAGTTGAACTTCATCAGGCCAAGCCACGAGTGATCGGGGTCGCCGGGGGCGTCCGGGAGGTCGTCGTCGCGGAGGTCGTCGACGTAGACCGCCCCGGTCTCGGCGGCGATCTGCTCGAGAATCGGCGACGGGAACACCTCTGAGCCGAAGATCGCAGGCACCTGCTCGGCTTCGATCTGCTCGATCAGGTTGACGACGTCGGCGGGAGTCGGGTCGCCGAAGTCGGCGGGCTGCACGGCGCCGATCACGTTCCATCCATAGGTCTCGGCGAAGTAGGCGTACGCGTCGTGGTAGGTCACCAGCTTGCGTTGATCCTCGGGGATCGTGTCGAACGCTTCGCGGATGGCGATGTCGAACTCGTCGATGAGTTCGATGAACGCCGCATGGTTCGCCGTCATCTCATCAGCGCAGTCGGGAACGGCGTCGGCCATGGTCTCGAGAATGATGTCCGCGTACACCTTGACCAGCGTCGGGTCGGTCCACAGGTGCGGGTTGGGCTTGCCACCGTCTTCGGGGAACGAGAAGTCGTACTTGTACTGGTCGACGCTGATCGTCTCGTCGCCCAACTCGATCACCTCGACACCGTCCGCAACGTTCGCCTGAGCGAGCGCCTTGGTCGGTTCTTCGAGTTGCAGACCGTTGATGAAGACGACGTCGGCGGTGGTCATCAATTCGGCGGCAGACGGGGGCGGCTCGAAGGTGTGCGAGTTCGTGCCCTCCGGCACGATGCCGATGATGTCGGCGCAGTCGCCGATCACGTTGGCCGCGATCGACGTGATCGGCGCGACGGTCGTGACCACCTGGAA
>JBGTCW010000579.1:0-4703 GCA_041748635.1 Ilumatobacteraceae bacterium
CACGAGGGTCTCGGCGCCGACTACACGCGCACGCTCTCGCGCCGATCCGCGCTGGCTGGGGTCGGGGCGGCCATCGGCATCGCAGCGCTCGCCAGCGGGTGGTGGGTCGGGCCGCTCGTCGTCGTCGTGGCCATCGGTACGGGCTGCGTGATTCGTCTCGCCCACCGTGCCTTCGAAGGCATCAGTGGCGACCTGCTGGGTGCCATCGAGCAGGTCGGCGAGTGCCTCGTCGTGATCGTGGTCAGCGGGCTCGCCCTCCACATTCAACCCTGGTGGGCGTGATCGACCGGGGTGACGGCCCCGCGAACCAGGGCGCTCGCTAGCCTCTCGGCGTGCGTCTTCCCACCCCCGTCGCCCAGGTCATCCGCGGATTCTCGATGGGTTCGGCCGACATCGTGCCCGGTGTGTCCGGTGGCACCGTTGCCCTCGTCCTCGGCATCTACGACGACTTGATCCACAACATCAGCCAGGGCGCCCTCGGCGTCAAGCAACTGCTCACCGGTGACCTCGTCGAGTTCCGCCAGACACTCCGCTCGATCCAGTGGGTCTGGCTGTTCTCACTCCTGGCCGGCGTGATCGCTGCGATCTTCGCCCTGTCGTCGGTGATCGAGCGCCTCCTCGACGAAGAACCGATCAGGATGGGGGCGCTGTTCCTCGGCTTGATCATCGGCTCGATCTGGGTCGCGGTGCGCATGATCGATCGCATCGACGGCGTTGCTGCGGCACTGATGATCGTCGTCGGTATCGCCTTCTTCCTCCTGCTCGGACTGCGGTCGGACACGCACGCCTCCGACGACGCCGCCGAGGTGGTGACGCGCGCCTGGTGGGTGTTCTTCCTCGCAGGGGCCATCGCCATCTGCGCCATGATCCTGCCCGGCATCTCCGGGTCGTTTCTCCTCGTCATGCTCGGTATGTACACCGAGGTCCTCGGCGCAGTGAACGACCGAGACTTCGTCATCCTCGGCGTCTTCGCCCTGGGTTGCGTGGTGGGGCTCGCGCTCTTCTCGACGCTGCTGAACTGGCTGCTCGACCGCTATCACCGCTGGGTGCTGGCTGCGATGGTGGGCCTGATGCTCGGTTCCACGCGGGTGTTGTGGCCGTGGCCGGGCGGTACGAACACCACGACGCTTGCGCTGCCGAGCGACGACGTGATCGTGCCGCTGCTGCTGATCGCGTTCGGCGCTGCCCTCGTCGTCGCCGTCGACCTGCTCGCAACCCGCTTCGTCACCGTCGAACCGCTCGACGAGACCGAAGCTGCCGCCGAGCCCGCCCGCTGATCGGCGTCAGCGCTCGACGAGGGCCGCCAGGCGTGCCATGCCCTCGGCAAGGTCGTCGTCGCCGAGGGCGAACGAGAACCGGCCGTAGCCGCCCAGGCCGAACGCCTCGCCGGGTACGAACGCCACCTTGGCCTTGTCGAGCACGAGGTCGGCCAGCTCGAGCGTGTTCGTTGCGGTGACACCGTCGATCGGCCGGTCGAGCAGGCCGGTCAGGTCCGGGTACGCGTAGAACGCACCCTGCGGCTCGAGGCAGGTGATGCCGTCGATGGCGTTCAACATCGAATGCATCGTCTTGGCGCGACGAGCGAACGCAGTCCGCATCATCACGACGTCGTCGAGCGAACCGGACACTGCAGCCAACGCTGCACGCTGGCTGACGTTCGCGACGTTCGAGGTGGCGTGGCTCTGGAAGTTCGTCGACGCCTTGATGACGTCGTCCGGCCCGATCATCCACCCGACGCGCCAGCCGGTCATCGCGTACGTCTTGGCGACGCCGTTGACGATGATGCACTGGTTCGCGAGCTCGGGAACGAACGTCGGCATCGAGGCGAAGACGTGGTCGCCGTAGGTGAGGTGCTCGTAGATCTCGTCGGTGATCACCCAGACGCCCTTGTCGACCGCCCATTTCCCGATCGCCTCGACCATCTCGGGCGGACAGACCGCTCCCGACGGGTTGTCGGGGCTCACGAACAGCAGCACCTTGGTGCGCTCGGTGTAGGCCGCGTCGAGCTGCTCGATCGTCACCTGGAAGCCGCTTGCCGCGTCGGTGTCGATCACGACAGGAACGCCACCGGCGAGCGTGATCGCTTCGGGATACGTCGTCCAGTACGGGGCCGGGCAGATGACCTCGTCGCCCGGATCGCACAGCGCTGCGAACGCCGTGTACACGGCGTGCTTGCCGCCGTTGGTGACGAGCACCTGCGAGGCGGTGCACTCGAAGCCGGAATCGCGCAGTGTCTTGGCGGCGATGGCCTCCTTCAGATCGGCCAGTCCACCGGCGGGCGAATACTTGTGGTTCTTCGGATCGCGACACGCTGCAATGGCCGCATCGACGATGTGGGCAGGCGTCGGGAAGTCCGGCTCACCGGCTCCGAACCCGATCACGTTCTCGCCAGCGGCCTGCAATGCCTTGGCCTTGGCGTCGACCGCGAGCGTGGCGGACGGGGCGATCGCGGCGAGTCGTTCGGAGGTGCGCTTCACGGCCGTCAGCCTGCCACAGCCGGTCGCCCAACCCAACGAGGAATGCACCAACCCCAACCCGCCCGCTGTGAGCGATGAACGCACATTGCGCACGCATCGCTCACAACGTGGGGGTACGGGGCGTTGGATCGGGCAGACGCGGCGCCATGATGGTGGCGTGCGTGCCGATCCCTCCACCATCGCCATCCCTGCCGAACTCCTGCCCGCCGATGGGCGATTCGGTTGCGGCCCTTCGAAGGTGCGGCCCGAGCAGGTCGACGCCCTCGCGGCCGCTCGCGCGACCGTGCTCGGTACGTCCCATCGCCAGGCGCCCGTGAAGCAGTTGGTCGGCTCGGTGCGATCGGGACTCACCGATCTCTTCGCGTTGCCGGACGGGTGGGAGGTCGTGCTCGGCAACGGCGGATCCACCGTGTTCTGGGACGTCGCCACGTTCGGCCTGATCGCTGAGCGCAGCCAACATCTGGTGTTCGGCGAGTTCTCCTCGAAGTTCGCCGAGGCCGCTGCCGCCGCACCGCATCTGGGCGAGCCGAGCGTCGTGCGATCCGACACCGGCAGCCATCCAGAGCCCTCCGCCGAGGACGGCATCGACGTGTACGCCCTGACGCACAACGAGACCTCGACCGGCGTCGCGATGGCGCTCCACCGCCCAACGGGGACGAGCGCCGACGCGTCGTTGGTGGCCGTCGATGCCACCTCGGCAGCCGGTGGCCTCCGGTGGGATCCCGCCGAGGTCGACGTCTATTACTTCGCCCCGCAGAAGTGTTTCGCCTCCGACGGCGGTCTCTGGCTGGCGGCCTGCTCGCCTGCGGCGATCGACCGCATCCGCTCGATCGGTGGCAGCGACCGCTGGCGACCGGCGTCGCTCGATCTGCAGGTCGCGCTCGACAACTCGGTGCAGAATCAGACCTACAACACGCCCGCATTGAGCACGCTGCTCATGCTCGACGCACAGGTGCGATGGATGCTCGACGGCGGCGGCATGGAGTTCGCCGCGGGTCGCAGCGAGACCTCGGCGGCGATCCTGTACGACTGGGCGGAGGCGAGCACCTTCGCCACCCCGTTCGTCACCGACCCGGCGAAGCGGTCGAACGTGGTGGGCACGATCGATCTCGACGACTCGGTCGACGCAACGTCGGTCAACGCAGCGCTGCGTGCGAATGGCATCGTCGACACCGATTCGTACCGCAAGCTCGGCCGCAACCAGTTGCGCGTCGGCATGTTCCCGGCAATCGAGCCCGCCGACGTCGAGGCGCTGACGAAGTCGATCGATCACGTCGTGGCGGCGCTCGCCTGACCCCATGGCAGCGTCGGACGTGCTCGACTTCGAGGCCGGAGACCTCGGCGCGCTCGATCGACCAGTGATGCTGGTCGGACTCGAGGGGTGGTTCGACATGGCGAGCGCGGCGACGCTGGCAGTGAACGCCTTCATCAGCGACGATCACGCCGTGACCGTGGGATCGATCGACCCCGATCCGTTCTACGACTTCACGCAACAACGTCCGCACGTCTCGATCGACGACGACGTCCGCGAGATCCTGTGGCCCAGCAACGAGTTCGTGCTCCAACGCAATCCTGGACGCCGTGACGTCGTCGGCCTGATCGGCGTCGAACCGCACCTGCACTGGAAGACCTACGTCGATGCGATCGTGCTGGTGGCCGAGGCACTCGGATGTGAGGCCGTCGTCACCGTCGGCTCGGGCGCCGAGGCGATCCCCCACACGCGCACGCCGCCGGTGACCGGCAGTACCGCCAACCTCGACCTGGCGAGCCGGCTCGGACTCGTCGCGCCGAGCTACCAGGGCATCACCGGCGTCGTCGGCGTGCTGCACACCGAGTTGGAGACGCGGGGAATCCCGTCGGTGTCGTTACGCGTGGGGATCCCGCACTATCTGGTGAATGCCGAGCATCCGCAAGCGACGGCGGCACTCGTACGGCATCTCAGTCACGTGCTCGGCGTGCCGAACAACTCCGACTTCAGCGATCAGATCGACAGCTGGCGCGACGTGCACGACGAGATCGCCGCCAACGACGAGCAACTCAAGATGTACGTGCAACTCCTCGAGGCCGAGTTCGACCGCCGAGCCGAGTCGCAGATCCCGTCGGCCGACGACCTCGGCAGCGCCTTCGAGGACTTCCTCCGCGACCAACGCGACGACTGAGCACACCAGGATTACATCAGGGGTCAGACCCAGGATGTAATCGCGCCGCCCGCAGGGTCGGATTACA
>JBGTCW010000580.1:0-2048 GCA_041748635.1 Ilumatobacteraceae bacterium
GCGCTGGTCGGAGCCGACGAATCGCGGCTTCCTGCGATCGCTGCGCGGGCTCGGCGAGATGGCCGCGGCCATCGGCGAGACCGACGAGGCGGAGCGCTGTCGGACCTTCCTCCTGCAGCTCGATCCGTCCGGGATCCCCGCTGACTGAGTCGGGCGGTCGGCCGCTGCTCATCGGTGCGGTCCTCACCGGTGGGGCCAGTCGGCGCATGGGGCGCACGAAGGCGCTGATCCCGATCGACGGCGTCCCGATGGCGACGCTGGTCGCGGCGGCACTACGCGACGCAGGCTGTGATCGTGTGCTCGCCTACGGCGGCGACCCGACCGAGCTGGCCGACCTCGGGCTCACCGTCATGCCGGACAGATATCCCGGTACAGGGCCACTCGGCGGTGTGCTCGGCGTTCTCGAACTGCTCGTCGACGAGCCCGCTGGAGCGAGAGCGTTCGTCGTGGCATGTGATCTGCCGTCGTTGCGCGGCTGCGATCTGGCACCGCTCGTCGCTGCGGCGGATCGGCACGTCGACGCCGACGTGGTGGTGGCACGGACGTCGACCATCGAGCCGGCCTGCGCACTGTGGCGGACCACGGCGACCGAGCGCATCCGTGGCGTTTTCGACGGGGGAGAGCGGGCGCTGCATGCGGCGATCGCACGCCTGAACTCGGTCGAGGTGGACGTGGCCGCCTCGTCGGTGCGAAACATCAACACCCAGGACCAGCTCGATCGGTACCCTTGAGTCGTGACAGTTCGCGAGATCTCCGTGCACGACTTGGCGGCACTCGGTGCCTCGGCGCGCGTCGTCGACGTGCGTGAACCGGACGAGTGGGTGACCGGACACATCGGCCACGCCGTCGCCGTACCGCTCGCGACGGTGCCAGGCCACGTCGATGTGTTCGACGGTGATCCGACCTACGTCGTGTGTCGGTCGGGCGGCCGTTCCTGGCAAGCGTGCGAGTACCTCGATGGGCAGGGTCGCGAGGTGGTCAACGTCACCGGCGGCATGCTCGCCTGGATCGCCGCCGGCTACGACGTGACGATGGGTACCGGATCCGGTTCCAGCGGTGGCTGAATCGATCACCTACCGCTGGGTCGATCGCCAGGACGATCTCGTCGACCTCGTCGACACTCTCTGCGCGCAGCCGCGCTATGCGCTCGACACCGAGTTCCATCGGGAGCGCACCTACTACCCGAAGCTGGCACTCCTGCAGGTCGCCTGGCGCGGTCCCGGTGGTGACGGTCAGCAGCTCGTGCTCGTCGACCCGCTCGCCGTCGACGTGACCGCCATGCGACCGCTCTTTGCGTCGGACTCGCTCTGTGTCATCCACGCAGCCCAGCAGGATCTCGACGTGCTCACGCATGCGGTCGGCGCCGTCCCGGCAAGGATGTTCGACACCCAGCTCGCGGCCGGGTTCGTCGGCTACGGCACACCGTCGCTCGTCTCGTTGCTGCAGGGCGAGATCGGCGTCTCGCCGCCCAAGGGTGATCGCTTGACGGACTGGCTGCGTCGACCGCTCACCGACAGTCAGTGCCGGTACGCGGCCGCCGACGTCGAGTACCTGCTCGAGGTGCACGAGCGTCTGGTCGCACAGTTGGCGGCCGTGGGGCGCCTGGGCTGGGCGGAGGACGCCTGTGAAGAGCTGCGAACTCGCCCGACCAGCGGATCGGCACCGGACGAGGCGTGGTTGCGCCTCAAGGACGCCCGGTCACTCCGACCGAGTGCTCGGGCCGTGGCGCAGAGTCTCGCCGCCTGGCGCGAACGCCGAGCGATGCGTGCCGACATCCCTGTTCGACAGGTGCTGCCGGATCTGGCGATTCTGGGAATCTCGCAGCGCGCGCCGACATCGCTGAAGGAGCTCACGCAGGCGCGTGGCGTCGACGATCGCCACTCGCGCGGCGCGTTGGCCGAGGAGATCCTCGAGGCGGTGCGAGCGAGCAAGGGGGCGACACCACCGACGCCGGCGCCGTCCGTCGACGACCTCGACCGCAACATGCGACCTGCGGTGACGCTGGTGTCGGCATGGGTGGGCCAGCTCGCCCGCGACGAACGGCTCGA
>JBGTCW010000581.1:0-4693 GCA_041748635.1 Ilumatobacteraceae bacterium
GCCGACGCGCCGTGCTCGCGCTCGCCCCCTTCGACGGCGACGAGGTCGACGCCACCCTCGAGCGGGCCCTCACCGACCGCGACTGGCAGGTGCGTCAGGCCGCCGAAGACCTCCAACGCGCCCGCTGACCCCAGCACGCCACCCAGCAAAACCACGTTCGCGTTGCACTTCGGATGGCCCGCCCCATCCAGATCCGCACACGAACGTGAATAGCGGGGTCAGGAGGGCGGGGTGGGAGGGTGGGTGGGAAGGTCGGAGGGGTGGGTTCGGTCAGAGGGTGTAGCGGTAGACATTCGTCTCGCGGAGCTCGAAACCGATCCGCCGGTACAGGCGATTGGCGGCCTCACGCGACGGCCGGCTCGTCAGGCTCACATCCTTCGCGCCACGCGATCGAGCCTCGTCGAGCGCCGCCCGGTTGAGGAGTTCACCCAATCCGTGACCGCGAGCATCGGCGTCGACGACGACGTCCTCGATCCACGCCTTGGTGCCCGTCGGGATGCGGTAGAACGCAAGGGTGAGGCTGCCGAGGATCCGGCCATCGACTCGCGCCACGAACAGCACCGAGTCGTCGCTGTCGACCATCGCCGCCAGGTGATCGCGTGACGGCGGCGGTGACGACGACGAGAGCTGCGGGATCAGGCGGTCGAACGCCTCGACCAGTTCGTCGTCGACGGCGTGCACCGCAACGACGACGGCTTCGGCGCGCGCTGCGCCCTGCGCGCTCGGTGGAGCGCCGCCGTTCGACGGTTCGTCGTGCTGACTCATCGTCCGCCGACGCTAGTGCGCGTCGCCGGTAGCGTGGTGGCCGTGGCAACCGAGCACGTCCGTTGGCTTGCGGAACCGAACCTCAACCGGCCGGTGCTCGTGGCCGCGTTCACCGGTTGGAACGACGCCGGCGACGCGGCATCGATCGCACTGCGCACGATGATCGAGTCGTGGGGTGCCGAGACGCTCGCCGAGATCGACCCCGAGGTCTTCACCGACTTCGCCACCGTGCGTCCGCACGTTCGCCTCGACCAACATCAGCATCGATCGATCGTGTGGCCGACCGTCGGCGTCTGGTCGGCGTCGTTGCCCGGCACCGACGTGATCTTGGTGCTCGGACCCGAACCGGCCCTTCGTTGGCGCCTCTTCTGCGAGCAGATCGGAGGCATTGCGGACGCCTTCGACGCCACGATGGCGATTTCGCTCGGCGCGTTGCTGGCCGACGTCCCACACACCCGCCCAGTTCCGCTGATCGGCACCGCGACCGACGATGCGCTGATCGAACGGTTCGAACTCCGACGGTCGCAGTACGAGGGACCCACCGGCATCGTCGGCGTGCTCCACGACGCTCTGCACAACACCGGCATGGCCACTGCGTCACTGTGGGCAGCGGTGCCGGGCTACGCCTCGCAGATTCCGTCGCCGAAGGCGGCGATGGCGCTCGTCGAGCGTGCCTGCTCGATGATCGGCACACCAGCGCCGCTGGCTCAACTCGCCGGAGATGCCGCCGCATACGACGCCCACGTCGCCACGATGATCGGCGACGACGACGACATGATCGAGTACCTGTCTCGTCTGGAACAGATCACCGACGACGACGGCGGCAGCGACGATCTGTCATCGGCTCCACCGCTCGACCCCGATGCCCTCGTCCAAGAGGTCGAGCAGTTCCTCCGAGACCGCGACATCGATTGACGTACACGATGTGCCTGGCACATCGTGTACGTCAGTCGGTGCGCCAGACCGGCGAACGCACGGCGTCGAACGTCGCTGGCGCCTCGCCTCCGTTGATCGCCTCGAACGCCATCGGGCCCCACCACTGAGCACCCGCAGTCGCTTCGGGCAAAGAATCCGCTGCGAACCACCCGACATCGGCGGTCTCGAGCGGATGAGCGACGAGCTCGCCACCGGTTGCTCGGCAGTGGAAGAGCAACATGTACATGCCGAAGCGACTGAACCCCATCCGCTGGCCGTCGACCACACCGAGCAGTCGGAGCGGCTCGCAATCGATGCCGGTCTCCTCGCTCACTTCCTTCACGGCGACTTCCGCAGGCGAGTAGCCCACGTCGGCCCAACCCGTGGGATACAACCAGATGCCCGAATCCTTGCGTTGCACGAGCAGGATCTCGCCGGCGTCGTTCCCCACGATCGCGCCGACGGCGACCTTCGGCGTGACGTAGCCCGGCACGCCCTCACCGATCGATTCCATCCACTCCTGCACGAAGTGGTCGGTCTCGCGCTGGACCGCGATCGCCTCGTCCTCGAGCGCTTCTTCACGATCGACCTCGTTCGCCGCAGCCTTGATGTCGGCCGCGATGTGCAGCACCTCTTCGTAGCGCTCGCGCTCGTACAGGTTCTCGGTGAAGCCCATGCCGGTGCGTGCGATCGCTGCCAGCGACTCGCTCCACCTCGCCAGATCACGTGCGCTCGCCGTCACGGCGCTCACGTTAGGGCATCGACGCTCACGTCACGGCGTGCAGCAGCGCGCGGTGGATCTCTTTGCGATACGCGGCGTCGGTGACCAGTTGGCCGCCGGCGCGCACGTAGAACGTGTCGACGACCTCCATCCCCATCGTCTGCACCGTGGCGTGGCGGATGTCGAGGCCGAGTTCGCCGAGCGCCTTGGAGATTCGGTGCAGGATGCCGATCTTGGTGACGGCGCGTACGACGATCACGGTGGCGTTGCTCGACGCCGCATCGTCGAACACCACCGATGGCGGCCCCGGCGCTGCGGCCTGGGTGCGACGGCGTCGCCGGTACGTGGCAGCTCGCTCGACGAGCCGCGCTTCGATCGCAAGTCGGTGTTGCAGGGCACGTTCGAGATCAGCCTTGACCGAACGCCAGTTGATGCCTCCGTCCGGGATCACGATGCGGAACTGCGATGCCGCCACGCCACCCTCGTCGGAGTGGGCTCGCGCCGTCGCGACGTCGAGGCCGTGGAGCGACAGCACACCGGCGATCCGGCTGAACGTCCCCGACGCATCGGGGCTGACGACGGTGATGACGTCGTTCGTGCGCGAGATGTTCAGTTCGCCGGCGGCCATGACGGCAAGGGTCTCCGCGTCGGGAAACAACCGCCAGGTCACCTCTGCGACATCGCCACCGCCGAGCACGTGACGGGCCCGAGCAACGAGTTCGCTCACCAGCCCTTCTTTCCATTCCCCCCACGCCGACGGCCCAGTCGCCAGCGAGTCGGCCTCGGTCAGCGCGTGGAGGAGGTCGAGCACTTCGACCGTGCCGACGGCGGCAGCGACCTGCTCGATCGTCGCCGGGTCCGTGAGGTCGCGGCGCATCGCCACGTCCGGAAGCAGCAGGTGATGTTCGACCATCGCCACGAGGACCGCCACGTCGGCGGGTGACAGCCCGAGCTTCGGCCCAACCGTGCGGACCAGGTCGATCCCGGCCTCGGTGTGGTCACCGGGGTACCCCTTGCCGAGGTCGTGGAACAGCGCACCGAGCACCAATAGGTCAGGACGTGTCACCCGGTGGCTGAGTTCCGCGGCGTTCGCCGCCGCCTCCCAGAGGTGGCGATCGACGGTGAAGCGATGGTAGGCGTTGCGCTGAGGGCGTGAGCGAACCGGCTCCCACTCGGGCAGCAGCCGTGCGATCAGGTTGCGTTGGTCGAGCGACTCGAGCACGGGGACCGCCCGATGCCCTTCGAGCAGCAGGGCGACCAGGTCATCGGTGGCGCCGACCGGCCACGTGCCGGCCCATCCCTCGACGTCGTCGTGCAAGCGGTCGAGGGTGGCGCGACCGATCCGGCATCGATGCCGAGCAGCGGCAACCGCCGTCTGCAGCACCAAGGTGGCATCGGCCGCAGGATCGGCGGTGGGGGCCAGTTCGATCTCACCGCGACTCAGGACGACGCCGGGTGCCACGGCACGATCCGGGCCGGTGTCGACCGCCTCGACGGCGCGGTCCCAGTTCTCGTCACAGAGCCACGCGATCGTCCGGCCCGCCGCGGCCACGTCGGCCATCATGTCGTCGGCATCTCGCCACCCGCCAACAGCGCTGGCAGCGTCCTGGTCCTCCAGACGCAGGACGTCACCGGGCCGAGATGTGGCCAGGTGCAGCGCCACCCGAGCCCGCATCAGCACGTCGTACGAGCGGTCGAGTTCGATCAGATCCTCGGCGATCAGATGGAGTCCGGCCTGCTCGGCCCACCAGAGCGACTGGACATCGCGGAGGCCACCATGGCCGTCCTTCAAGTCGGGTTCGAGCCGGTAGGCGACGTCGCCAGCGGACTCCTGCCGCACGCGGACACGGCTGCGCAGCTCAGCGAGGTGCCGACCGCTGTGCTTGCGCCACGAGGCCAGGCCCTGCTCGACGACTTCCGCGGCGAGTTCGTCGTCGCCGGTCAATGGTCGAGCCGTGACGAGCGCGGTGGCGGAGTCGAGGTCGGTGGCGGCCAGATCGAGCTGTTCGTCGATTCGGCGCACCGAGTGGCCGAGCTTGACGCCCGAATCCCAGAGCGGATACCAGATCGCGCTCGCGAGGGGCTCGACCTCCTTCGCAACCTTCCTCGCCTTGACGTCGTGGACGAGCAACAGGTCGAGATCGCTCTCGGGGGCGAGTTCCCCACGCCCGTAGCCGCCGAGGGCCAGCAGGGCCACCCTGCCCGTCGGCCGCTCGACGCGACCGAGAGCTTCCTCGAAGATCCCGATCACCCACTCGTCGGTGACCTCGGCGAGCGCCCGGGAGTAGTCGC
>JBGTCW010000582.1:0-4126 GCA_041748635.1 Ilumatobacteraceae bacterium
CCGTCGTGTTGGCGATCGCGGCAGTGGCAGGCGTGCTCGCCCTGGCGAACGGCGACGGCGGGGCAGCGGACTTCTCGGGAGCGCTGACGTCCGTGCAGGACGACTCGGTGGAGACGAACACGACGCTCGCTCCGGCGACCACACCACTCCCATCGCCGCCGGTGACCGAAGCGCCGACCACCGTCGCTGCGACGGGACCACCGAGCACCGAAGCCCCGACGACCGCACCGCCGACGGTCGGACCAGGCCGCGCCGAGGCCCAGGTTCTCGTCGACGTGATCGCCGAGGAGGTGGCTCGTGGTCTCGATCGTGACGACGCGGTCGAGATGGTCGAGCGCCTCAACGAGGCACTCGACGCAGCCGAAGCAGGCCGCACGAGTGACATCGAGCGGGCGCTGCGAGACGTTCGCCGTCGGATCGACCGGCACTTCGAGGATGCCACCCGCGACCAGGCGATCGACGCTCTGGTGGCGCTCGCCGTCGAGCTGGGCGTCGATCTCGACCGGATCGCCGACGGCGATGACGACGACGACTGACGCGACGGTGTTGCGATCGATCGAGTCAGCGACCGATACCGGAGACCCCGATGCCTTGGGGCAGCTTGGCCGGATCCCACGACAGCTGTGCGAGACCCTGCTGGCAGGCAAACCGATCGGTCATCCCGGCCACGTATGCAACGGCGGAGCGCAGTGCCTCGGGACCACCGGCTTCGACGTCGTCGGCACGTTCGCCGAGGGCGGCGATGGTCGTCTGGTGGGGGATTGCGTGCGGGCGATCGGCGTAGTGCTCGACGAGAGCGCGCAGCAGTGACACCACCGCGGCGCCCTGTTGCTGGCTCGCCGGGCGGAGGTAGACGCGCTCGTAGTTGAACCGTCTGAACGCCGCCAGGGCCTCGGCGATGTCGGGATCCATGCCGATGCGGCCGGTCGCGACGGTCGCGGACACCATCGCCCGCACGAACGTGCCGAGCTGGCGTGACCGGTCGCTGCCGCATCGTTCGGCAACGACGTCGGGGAGCATGTCGACGGTCACGATGCCTGCGGCGACCGCATCCTCGAAATCGTGACACACGTAGGCGATGCGGTCGGCCCACGACACGACTTCGCCTTCGGGGGTCTGTGGGGCGGGAAGGCTCCAGGAGTGGTTGCGGATCCCATCGAGCGTCTCGGCGCAGAGGTTGAGGGGCTGCAACGTGACGTCGGCACCCCACGGTGCATGATCGAAGCCACCGTCGAGGTAGGGCGACAGCGCATCTTCGCTGGCGTGGCCGCCCGGTCCATGCCCACAGTCGTGGCCGATGGCCATTGCCTCCACCAGGGGAACGTTGAGGCTCAGTGCCTCGGCGACCGATCGAGCGACCTGTGCCACCTCGAGCGCGTGCGTCATCCGGGTGCGCTGATGATCGTCGGGGAAGACGAACACCTGCGTCTTGCCGGCCAACCGCCTGAACGCCGAGTCGTGCAGGATGCGGTCACGGTCGCGTTCGAAGCAGGTCCGGAAGGGGTCGGGCTCTTCCTCGATGACCCGCCGCCCGGCGCCGTGCGCTCGAGTGGCGTTGGTCGCGAGGAGCGAGGCCTCGCGTTCCTCACGAAGCTCGCGGTTGCGAACCATCGCGTCGCCAACGGTCGCGAAGGAATCGACGTGTGCCACGACCACGTCGTCGGCGCCGTGTCCCGTCATCGTCGCGGCCCAGCGTTCGGCTCGCTCGTCGGCGGCGTTGGGGAACGGCAGGTCGGGCATGTGAAAACGATAGGAGATGGCGTCGCGTCGACGGCGTTAGCCTCGGAGAAATGTCGCAGTTCGTCGACGAGTGCCAACTGAACGTACGCGGCGGCGATGGCGGCGCGGGCTGCATCAGCTTCCGACGCGAGGGCCCCGAAGCAATGGGCGGCCCGAACGGCGGTGATGGTGGCAACGGCGGCGACGTCTGGCTCGTGGCCGACCACAACGTCTCGTCGCTGCTCGCTTTTCGTGACCATCCGCACCGCCGTGCCGAGGACGGGGTGCACGGCAAGGGCAAGGACATGCACGGCCGACGCGGTCCGTCGCTCGAGATCACGGTGCCGATGGGCACGGTGGTGTTCGACATGTATTCCGGCGATGTGCTCGCGGAGTTGGTGAACCATGGCGACCGATGGCTGGGGGCCGCGGGCGGACGAGGCGGTCGCGGCAACGCGAAGTTCCTGTCGAACAAGCGCCGCGCCCCGAGCTTCGCCGAGCAGGGCGAACACGGCGAGCAGCGATGGCTGCGCCTCGAGCTCCGACTGATGGCCGACGTGGCCCTCGTCGGATTCCCGAACGCCGGCAAGTCGACGTTCATCAGCGTGATCTCCGCGGCGAGGCCGAAGATCGCCGATTACCCGTTCACGACCCTCGAACCGAACCTCGGGGTGGTCCGCGTCGACGATGCCACCGAGTTCGTCGTCGCCGACATCCCCGGTCTGATCGAGGGAGCGAGCGAGGGCCGGGGGCTCGGCCATCAGTTCCTGCGCCACATCGAACGGGCCAGGGTGTTGTGCCTGCTGCTCGACCTCGCATCGATGGACGGTGTCGCTCCGCAGGAACAGGAGCGCGTCCTGCTCCACGAACTGGGCGCGTATCGCCCCGACTTGCTCGATCGACCGCGTGTGGTCGTCGGCACCAAGGCCGACGCCGTGCAACCGGACGAGCTCGACGCCATGGGTTGGGACGGTGCGGTCATGTCGTCGGTCACACGTCAGGGAGTCTCCGATGTCGTTGGGCAGCTCGCCCGTGAGGTTCACGACGTGCGACAGAGTGCCCAATGGGAGGAGGGCGTGGTCGTGCTGCGTCCCGAGGCGAGCGGAGCGGCAGTCGAACGCGTCGCCGACGGCGAATTCCGTCTGATCGGCCGTGATGTCGAGCGCGTCGTCGCCCTCAACGACGTCACCACCCCCGAGGCGCTGTCGTACATCGACTACCGCTTGGAACGCCTGGGTGTGCCGAAGATGCTGTCGAAGGCAGGGGCACGCGAGGGCGACGTCATCTGGATCGGCGAGTTCAGCTTCGAATACTCGCCGGACCTCTGATCATGCGCGTTGTCGCCAAGATCGGAACCGCGTCGATCACCGACGATCGGGGAGCGATCGACACCGCCGCTGTTGCGAAACTCTCCGACGAGGTCGCCGCGCTTCGCGCCGAGGGCCACGAGGTGATCGTGGTGTCGTCGGGGGCGGTGGCGGCGGGCGTCGCAGCGCTCGGATTGCCGTCGCGCCCGACCGACATCCGGACGCTCCAGGCGATCTCGGCAGCGGGTCAGAGTCGCCTCGTCGAGGCCTACAACCGCGAACTGGCGCGCCACGATCTCGTGGGCGCCCAGGTGCTGCTCGACCCCCACGACTTCGTCGATCGCACCCAGTACCTGCACGCCCGCGGCACCATCGAGCGGTTGTTGGAGTTGGGTTGTGTGCCGGTCGTCAACGAGAACGACGCCATTGCGAACGACGAGCTTCGCTACGGCGACAACGATCGGCTGGCGGCGCTGCTCGCCAACAGCATCCACGCCGACGTGCTGGTGCTGCTCACCGACATGGACGGGGTGTTCACCGCCGATCCGCGCCGAGATTCGTCGGCGACGCTGATCCCGTTCGTCCGGTCGGACGACCCGTTGTTGTCGATCTCCGCGGACGCCGGCGGAAGTGGCCGGGGGAGCGGTGGAATGGCGAGCAAGCTGACCTCGGCGCGTATGGCGTCCTGGTCTGGTATCCGCAGCGTGATCGCCAGGGCATCCCGCCCCGGGGTGTTGGCGGGTTCCGCATCGAACGAACTCGTCGGCACGACGTTCGAGCCGCACGAGCGCGTCCTGTCCGCCCGCAAGCTCTGGATCGCGTTCGCCGCGGAAGTGGCCGGTTCGATCGCGGTGGATGCGGGTGCCCGACGTGCGTTGACGGAGCATCCGAACTCGCTCCTCCCGGCAGGTGTGCTCCGCGTCGACGGGCAGTTCGAGGTGGGACACGTCGTGGACGTCATCGACGATTCGGGTGAGCAGTTCGCTCGTGGAATCAGTGCGATGTCATCGGCGACCGTGCACGCAGTGCTGGGCCGCAACACCCGCGACCTTGCGGACGGCCACTCCCACGTCGTCCACCGTGACGACCTCGTGGTGCTC
>JBGTCW010000583.1:0-1879 GCA_041748635.1 Ilumatobacteraceae bacterium
ACCGTCGAGCGACCTGAGGGCCGAGTGATGCTGGCACGCAAGGCGCTCAGGACAGGGGGGCCGGAGTGAGCCCTGTCTGGATGTGGTTCCGGGTGGAATGGCGCGGCCGCTGGCGGGCGCTCATCGGGTTGACGCTGCTCATCGCCTTCGCAACGGCATCCGTCCAGGCGACCGCTGCGGGGGCGCGTCGGGGCGCCACGGCCGTGGACCGGTTGCTCGAGGTCACCGAGCCGGCGACACTGGCCGTGCTTCCCAACCGTGGCGAGTTCGACTGGGACCTGGTGAGGACGATGCCCGGGGTCGAGGCGGTGTCGGCGTTCGCCGTGAGCGCCTTCATTGTGGATGGCATCGGCGACCGGGGCGACGTCGATCCGACACGGATCGGCGGGTTCCCGTTCGTGGACAGCGAGATCTGGGACAGCATCGAACGCCCAGTCGTGCTCGAAGGACGAATTCCGGAATCTGCCCGCAGCGATGAGGTGGCGGTCACGGCGAACTTCGTCGACTACTTCGACCTCGGCGTCGGCGACCAGGTGACACTGCGCCTCTACGACTCGCAACAACTCGACACCCGCGACGAGAGTGGTGCACCAGCGGGTCCGAGTGTCCAGGCGACGATCGTCGGGGTCATCCGGTCCGGCTGGTTCAGTGACCTTGCCGGTGATCCGGTCGGAGCGGTCTTCCCCTCGCCCGGCCTGTACGCCGAGTTCCCCGACAACGTGGTGGGCACCGCGGGCGCGATCAACGTGAACGCGCTCGTCCGGCTCAGCGACCGCAGCGCCGACCTCGACCAGTTCCTGCGCGACTTCACGACGCTCACGGGGGTCGACAACGTGGAGTCGTTCGATCTGGTCGCGGCAGCCGGCCACATCGAGGACGTCGCATCGTTCGAGTCCCGCGCGCTGTTGCTCCTCTCGCTCACCGCGCTGCTTGCCAGCTTCGTCCTGATCGGTGTGGCCGTTTCCCGTTTCGTCGGTGCGTCCTCGACCGATCACGAGACGTTGCAGACCATCGGTCTCACGCCATGGCAGACGCGATGGGCTGCTGGCGGCCCGCCCACGTCCGCCGCTGGCCTCGGTGCCGTGCTCGGCACCGGCATCGCCGCCTACGCCTCGCGCCGGTTCCCGATCGGGACGGCGTCGGACCTCGAGCCATCGCCGGGGCTCTCGTTCGACATGGTGGCCCTGTTACCACCGCTGCTCGTCGTTCCGGTGCTCGTCGCCGTCGCAGCGATCCTCGCGCTGCGGTCAGAAGATCGCAGACGATCCGCTCCCTCGCGGGCAGCCGGCGTCGAGTCGATCACCTCGACCTGGCCGCTTCCCATCGGTCTCGGAACCCGATTCGCGCTGTCGGCCCGAACGACGCACACGTCGGGGTCCGCTCGACCGGCACTGGTCGGCGCGGTGCTGGGAGTGACCGGGGTCGTCGCCGCGCTCACCTTCGCCCACGGGATCGCCGACGCGACCGACGATTATCGGCGCTTCGGCCAGACGTACGACCTCCACGCCTACTTCGGCGCCGACGGTCAGGACTTCGACTTCGTCGACCCGGATGCGACGCTGTCGCGGATTGCGGCAGATCCCGGGGTCGATGCGGTGCTCGACGTCCGCACCGATTCCGCCCGCACCGACTCCGGTGCCCTGACGCTGTTCACCCACGGGGCGGGGCCCGAGCCGGGCGTGACCGCCGTCGACGCGGTGGTGACCGAGGGCAGGCTCCCGTCGAGTGACGCCGAGATCGCCCTCGCCCCGCTCTCGGCCGAGAGCCAGGGCGTCGGCATCGGCGACTCGATCACCCTCACCGGTACCGCTGGTTCCGCCACGCTGATGGTGTCAGGGATTGCGTTCGTGCCCGCCGGTCCCCACAACAGCTACGCCGA
>JBGTCW010000584.1:0-3274 GCA_041748635.1 Ilumatobacteraceae bacterium
GTGCCGACGATTTCGTCGGCGGCGATCCCGTCGGCCGCCACGTAGCGCAGCCCGTCGTCGTGGACGGTGGCGATCGACACGGATCCAGCACCGAGCGACACCCGGGCGAGCGAGCAGAGCGCGACCAACGGCGCATCCCCCGATCGGGGGTTCACGTTCCGGCCCCGACCGGCTCGACGTCGTGGTCGGGTGGTTCGTCGACCGCCGACATGTCGGGGTGCGTGTGTTGCAGGCGCGAGCGCATCCCGCCGAGCAACGGTGCCGCCGCGGCTGCATTCGGCGTGGCGATCGCGACGAACACCGAGCCGTCGATCTCCAGGACCTCGGCGTCGGTGAGTGCGGTGACCGTTGCGGTGCGCGCCACCTTGCGCAGGAGGCCGATCTCACCGAAGACCTCGTTGGGGCCGAGGTCGACCGGGGCGACGCCGGCAACGAGCGGCGAACTCGTGAGCACACCGAACCGACCTGACCGCACGACGTACAGCTTGTCAGGTGCGTCACCTTCGGTGATCACCACCTCGCCCTCGTCGACGTGGCGGTCGGTGCTCGACCGTGCCAGCCGTTCGAGTTCGACCAACTCGAACGAGGCCAGCTCGGGAATCTTGCCCAGCCAGTCGGCCGTCGCAGCGTGGCGCCGCCGGCTCTGATCCGTCGCACGGGCCAGCGCGAGCACGGCCGGCGTGAGGACGAACACCACGACCACGGAGAGGCCACCGGCGATCTGCAGCGCAACGGTCAGTCCGGCGAGGGCAACGAGGATCGGGGCGCCGACCGATCCGAGCGACTGCCCCATGGCGCCGACGGCGTCGATCAAGCTATAGGCGCGTGCCATCATCGATTCGTCGACGGTGCGTTGCAGCAGCGTCATCGCGAGCACCATGAACACGATCGCCGCTGCGCCCTCGAGCGCGGCGAATCCGAGGACGATGGGCACGGAGTCGGTGAATGCGATCAGCACCAACGGCAGTGTCACCAGCACTGCCGAGCCGACCAGCCAGACACCGGCGTTCGGTGAGTTGCCGACGCGAGCGGCGATCGGGGTGGCGAGCAGGCCGCCGACGCCCATCGCGGCCATCAGATAGCCGATGCCCTCGGCCCCCATGTCGAGCCGCTCGGATGCGACCAGCACGTACAGCAGCTGTTCGGATCCGTACGCGAACGACACCGCAGTGCCCATGAGGGTCAGACCAGCGAGACCGCGGTTGCCGAAGATCAATCGGCCGCCGGCCTTGACGTCGGCCAGCAACGACGCCGCCGTGACGCCGGGATCGTCCGATGTCCTGGTGCCGCCGCCGACGTGGCCGATTCGTGAGACCATCAGCGCCGACACGACGAAGGTGACGGCGTTGATCACGAGCACGATCGACGGGTCGAGCACGGTGACGAGGATGGCGCCGAGCGCCGGGCCGACGAACCACGACAGCTGGGCAAGTCCCTCCTCGCCGGCGTTGGCGGCGGCGATGTCGTTCTCGGGGACCAGTTGAGGAATTGCCGCCACCGAGGCCGCGCCGTAGATGGCGGTGCCCGAGGCGATCAACACCAGCAGGCTGATCACGAACGCCGGAGACCCGTCGACGGCGACGACGCCCGCCATCACGAGGAACAGCCCAGCGCGTGCCGCGTCGAGCCAGACGAGCAGAGAGCGCCGATCGAACCGGTCGGCGATCGCGCCACCGAACGGGCTGACGAGCACGTACGGCAACAGTCGTGCGAGCAGCGACGCAGAGATCCAGAAGGTGGCGTTGTCGTACCCGCTGAAGTAGACCGCGATTGCCACCCAGTACAGGAAGTCGCCGGCAAGCGACACGACCGAACTGCCGAGCAGCCATCGCCATCGCTTGTGTCTCCAGACCGACCGGAATGCCGCCAGCGCCCCTGGCGACGCCTCGATCGATTCGTCAGTTGTGGTCATCGCATCTGTGCCCTGGCGCGCCGGAGCGGAGCGGGTGCATCCACCCGCTCCGCTCGACAACCCGTTATCTCAGCGACGGTTCCACTGCGCGTGGCCTTCGGTGTCCTCGTCGGCATCGACCGACGGCATCTCGACGGTGCCGTCCGAACCGGCGTCTTCCAGGCGACGCTGCGTCCCGAGACGATGGCCCTCGGTGTCCTCGCTCAGCCTCGCCGATGCTGACGGGCGGAACGGGGTCTCGGGGTCGTTGGCCGGGTTGTGGTTGATCTGGTTGCTCATGTGAGTGCCTCCTTGGTGATGGTGGCTGCTCAGCAGCCGCTGTGTAGATGTATTCATCATCGAGCAACGGGCGCTTCCGCGCAGTCACCTGTGAGACAGTAGTTGTGTATCGACGACGACACATCACGTTCGACACGCGACACTGGCAACATGAAGTGGGACCTCCTCAGCGGCCTCGACGAGACGCACCAGCGCGAAGTGCTCCGAGCGACGGTTCGTCGCAAATTCCGCGACGGTGACTCGCTCTTTCACCAAGGAGACCCGGGCGACAGCGTGCACCTCCTCGACCGGGGCCATGTGGCGATCAAGGTGGTCGAACGCCAAGGTGTCGTCATCACCCTCGACATCATCGGGCCGGGGTCCGCCTTCGGCGAACAGACCCTGATCGATCCCACCGCCCGGCGCACCGCATCAGCGGTCGCGATCGGTGTCGTCGAGACGCTGACGATCAACCGCGATGCCTTCAGCGAACTGCGCGACATGCACCCTGTCGTGTCGGCCGTGTTGATCGAGGTGCTCGCCGCACAGGTTCGCCGCCTATCCGAGCAGCTGCTGGATGCGTATTCGATGGGCGCCGAACAGCGTGTCGTCAAGCGCCTCGTGTTGCTCGCCGACGAATTCCGCGACGGTGACGTGGCGACGTTGCCGATCACCCAGGAGGAGCTGGCGTCGCTGGCGGGCACCACCCGACCGACGGCGAACCGTGCGTTGCAGACACTCGTCGACGACGGACTCGTGCAACTGGGGCGCTCGCGCATCCACATTCCCGACGTGACGCGACTGCCCGCACCCTGAGACGCCGCCCCGGTCGGTGGCTGGTTGGATCGAGCGGGTCGGGGCGAGTCGTCACATGTAGCTTGTCGACGCAGGAGGCCTGTATGCAGTGCAGCGCGTGTGGCGCGGCGAGTCCCGACGGCAAGCGATTCTGTGGTGAGTGCGGCTCGGCGTTGCGGTTGGCGTGCTCGTCGTGCGGGTCACCGATCGAGGCGGGCAAGCGCTTCTGTGGTGACTGCGGCACGGCAGTCGTCGCGGACGTCGCCGAGGGGGCCGCCATTGTCGCGTCGGGTGTCGGCGGTGTCGCCG
>JBGTCW010000585.1:0-7314 GCA_041748635.1 Ilumatobacteraceae bacterium
CCGTGCCACATCGGGTCGCGGATCTCCTCGAGCCACGGATCGATCACCTCGTCTGTCTCCAGAATCTCCAGCAGCGGCGTCGCGGTCTGGCGGGCTCGCATCAGCGGCGACACCAGCACTTCGTCGAAGCGTTCCTGCCGCAACCACTCGGCGAGCCTGCGAGCCTGGCGGTGGCCGCGCTCGGTCAGCGGCGGGTCGACCACGGTCAGACCGTCGCGAACCCATTCGGGCTCGCCATGACGAATCAGCACGATCTCCATGGATCACGACTGTACGGGCAGGCGACGCCGCTAGCTTGCGCACTCGTGGCGAACGACAGCGGAGCGCAGCCCGGCTGGTACGCCGATCCCCTGAGGCGCTTCGAGCTGCGGTACTTCAACGGTGCGGGGTGGACCGCGGACGTCTCCTCGGGAGGCGAGCGCTTCGTGGACCCACGCGGGCTCCACCTCGATCCCGTCCCCACCGCCGCCCCAGCGGTCGGCTCGGCGGTCGGTTCCCCGACCAATCCACCTGCGACCGCGGCGATGGTCCTGGGGATCGTCGCCGTGACCATCGCGTGGCTGCCGTTCATCGTCGTGCTCGGTGTTGTCGCCGCCGTGCTTGCACTGGTACTCGGCGTCGTCGGGTCGCGCCGCGCGACGATCTCCAGTGTCGGCAGGAGTCGCGCAGTCGTCGGCCTGATCACCGGCGCAAGCGCCCTCGTCGCCGCAGCGCTCGGCGTAGCGCTCACCTTCATCGTGCTCGACGTCTACGAGACCTACCTCGAACCGGTCGCGAACGAGGTCGCCATCGCCTCGTGTGACATCGTCGGATCACGCGCCGCGGCGAGCGGATCGCTGACGAACCGCAGCGACGAGTCCGCCGACTTCACCGTGTTGGTCGGATTCGCCAGATCGGGCACCGACAACGCCCGTCGCACGAGTCGTGTCGAGATCGACGACGTCGAACCCGGCGAACGACGAGAGTTCGACGTCGCTCGACAGGTCGACCTCGACGAGGTCGACTGCATCGTGATCGAGGTCACCGGCCCGCTCCCCTTCGGCCTCACCCTCGACTGATCCCGCCCCGAACTTCGGCTCAGACGGTGGTGGCCGAGACCCAGGACTCGTAGAGCGCTCGGTACGGACCGTCCTGCGCGACCAGGTCGTCATGATGCCCGTCCTGCACGAGACGCCCGTTGTCGAGCACGAGCACCCGGTCGGCGCGAGCCGCGGTCGACAGGCGATGGGCGATCGCGATGGTGGTCCTCGTCGCCGCCAGCCGTTCGAGCGCACGGGCGATGCGCACCTCCGTGAGCGCATCCACCGACGACGTCGCCTCGTCGAGGATCAAGATGTCCGGGTCGGCGAGCCCGGCGCGCAACAGCGCGACCAGCTGACGTTCGCCAGCCGAGAGCTGATCACCGCGTTCGCCAACGTTGGTGGCGAGCCCTTTCGGGAGCGACTCGATCCAGTCGCGCACACCGAGATCGTCGACCACCCGTTCGACATCGCTCGCCTTGGCGCCCTCGTCGGCGAACGCGACGTTGGCGGCCACGGTGTCGTCGAACAGGAACGGCTCCTGTGACACGACGATCAGGCGGGTGCGCAGCTCGGCACGATCGACCATTCGCAGCGGCACGCCACCCAGGTCGATCTCACCGAACGTCGGATCCGCGAACCGGGCGATGAGGCGCCCGAGCGTGGTCTTGCCCGATCCGGTCGCACCGACCATGGCGACCTGCTGACCAGCAGGGATCGACACGTCGATGTCCTTCAGCACGGCGGAATCGGCAGTGGTGTCGCTGCGGCTCCGGTACGCAAAAGTGACCTCGCGGATGTCGATCTGCAGCTGCCCGGCCGGCAGCGGAATCGGATCGTCGGGCTGTGGTGGACCGATCGGCATGTCGAGCACGGACAGCACACGCCGCAAGCCGGCGACCGCCATCTGCGTGGTGTCGATCAGCTCGGTGAACCCGGCGATCGGTTCCAGGAAGCGATAGGTGAGGAACACGAAGCCGACCAGTGCTCCCGCCGTCAAGCCACTCTCGGGTCCGCGCCATACGCCGACTCCGACGACCGCCGACACCGTGAGCGCCGAGAAGACCTCGCCGGACGGGAACAGAAATGCTCCGATGAGCGCCGCTCGGATCTGCGACGACGCAGTCACCTCGACCGACTCCTCGACCTGCTGTGCGATCGCGTCGCCGGCGCCGTATGCGCGAACCGTGGGGCCACCCGAGACCAACTCGGCGATCGCTCCGAGCGACTGGCCGTTGTTGAAGCGGGCGCGGTCGTAGGCGACCAACAGCCGTGACTGCACGGCGCGCAACACGAACAGCAGCGGGATCGCCACCGCGAACGCCACCAGGGCGAGAACCCAGTCGTACGCGAGCATCACGCTGGCGACGATCACCATGAGCGTGCCGTCGACGAGCCACGCGAGGCCGCCCCACTGGAAGAAGCGGGCCAACGTCTCGATGTCGCTGGTGACACGCGCCACCAGTCCGCCTCGACGCTCGTCGTTGTGGTCGGCGAGGCTCAATTGGTGGATGTGGCCGATGAGGCGCACGCGCAGGTCATGCAGTGCCCGCTCGCTGCGCTCACCGAGGCGAAGCGCTGCCTGCCGAAATCCCCAGCCAGAGATGACCACCGCGATCGCCGCGATCACCGCCATCTGCACGATCACGTCCATGCGGACCTCGCCGTCGACGACGCCGCGGTCGATCGACTGTTGAATCAGGATCGGGACGGCGACCCGCCCGGCCGCGCCGACGGCGGCCAGCAACCACGTGACGCCGAGACCTTGGCGCAGGATCGGGGCCGTCTCGAGACCGCGCCCGATCGTGCGGACCGCCGAGTCGTGATTCGGTGGAGTCAGCGTGCCGACCTTCGCGGCCAGCGTCGGATCGATACTCACGAGCCCACCACCCCGCTGGACGTCTCGGCGGTGGCGTTGCCGTCACGGTCCGACTCGAACGCCTCGACCAGGTCCCGATACGCACGCGTCGTCGTGAGGAGTTCGTCGTGAGTGCCGTGTGCGGCAACCCGCCCGTCGGCGACGAACACCACGTCGTCCGCGAGCGCGATCGTCGACGGTCGCGAGGCGACCATCAACACCGTCGACCCACCGAGCCGTGAACGCAGGCGTTCGAGGATGAGCGCCTCGGTACTGGGGTCCAACGCCGACGTCGTGTCGTCGAGCACCAGCAGACTGGGCCGACGCACGAGCGCACGGGCGAGCGCCAACCTCTGGCGCTGGCCGCCGCTGAGACTGACACCACGTTCGCCGACGACCGTGTCGATTCGCTGCGGCAGGCGCTTCACGAACTCGGTGGCGGCGGCCTGATCGAGTGCCTGCCAGATCTCGTCGTCGGTGTAGCTCGCGCCGAACTCGACGTTGTCGCGTACGGTCCCGCTCGACAGGAACGCCTCCTGGAACACGATCGCTCGGGGACCGGGAGCGAGTCGAACCTCGCCGCTGGTCGGTCCGATCAGTCCGGCCGCGAGCTGTGCGATCGTCGACTTGCCCGAGCCGGTCGGGCCCACCAACGCCGTGACGCTTCCCTGCGCGACGGTGAGGTCGACCGCGTGCACTGTTGGAGCACCGTCACCCTCGTGGGCGAACGTGACGCCCACGAACTCGACACCCGACCCATCGCGCGCCACACCGATGCGGTCGAGTGGATCCGGTTCAATCGGCTCGTCGAGCACCGCCCGGATCCGACGCCAGGCGGCCATCGATCGTGGCAATTCCGACAGCGCATAGCCGATGAGACGCAGCGGGAACACGAGCAGGGTGAACAGGAAGATCACGCTCGAGAACTCGCCGACGGTGACGTCGCCGGATCGCACTCGAAGCGCGCCGACGACCACGAGCAGGATGTTCGCCAGCGACGGGATCACGTCGAGCAGGGCTTCGAACGAACTCCGAAGTCGAATCGCGAGCACCCGCGAGCCCCGAACCCGATCGGCGAGGCCAGCGAGGCGTTCGGTTTCGCGCTCCTCAGCGCCGTAGGACTTGACCAGCTGCACCCCTTCGAAGCTCTCGTGGACGCCAGCGGAGAAGTCACCGAGCTGGTCCTGGGCACGGGTGAAGTGGGCAGACACCGACTTCTCGTACACCACGTTCGTGACCAGCAGCAGCGGGAACACGATCACTGCCACGAGGCCGAGCGGGACGTCGATCACGAGCATCCAGAGCGTCGACGCAACGAGCATGATCAGCGTGCCGGTCGCAAAGGGGATCGGTGCGAGCACGCTGACGGTTGCCTCGGCGTCGACCCCGGCGCGCTGCACCAGGTCGCCATCGGCTCGACGGTTGTGCCAGCTCACGGGCTGGCGCACGTAGCGCTCCACGACCTGGTTCGTGAACGTCTGGGCGACCCGCCACATCGTGATCGACGCGAAGCTGCGTCGGACGACGATCGCCACGGAGCGAACCACGCCGATCCCGATCACCAGTCCGAGGCCAGCGAACACCGTCGACGTCGAGACGCTCCCCTCGTCGAAGCGCGGGAGGATGACGTCGTCGATGACCAGGCCGATGGCGAAGCTCGACGCCACCGTGAGCAACGCGAACACCGCTGCGCCGGAGACGGCGAGCGCGAACAACTTGGGATGCACGGTCACCAGCGCGGCGATGAACCCGGCGTTGCGACGGGCACGGGCGAACCCGCCCAGCGAGTCGTCGAGCGCGGCCGTCTCGTCCTCATTCGTCTCGTCGGAGCGCACGGAGACGTTTCTACCAGCCAGGGCCGCACATATCGTGAGAGATTGTGACGACCGACGCACCCGCCGCACCGGGACCACCGAGCTACGTCCCCGGCGGCCAACCCGGCCGCTGGCGTCGCTCGCCCGTTCGCCGAGCGTTGCTGTGGGGTTCGATCGTGCTCCTGCTCGCGTTCTGGGTCTGGGCACTGCTGTTCGCATCGAAGGAAGCCGTGAACAAGATCGAAGACACCGCCTGGGCCGCTCGCGCCGAGGCGATCTGCGTCGAGTACGACGTGCAGCTGCGGGCCCTCGAGGCCCAGGCGTCAGCAGACACCGCCGTACGCGCCGATCTCGTCGAGGAGTCGACCGATCTGCTCGGCCGGATGCTCGACGACCTCGTCGCGCTCACACCGTCCGACGAGAAGGGCCAGGCCATCGTGCCGGACTGGGAGGCCGAGTACCGAATCCTCCTCGACGACCGCTATCGATACGCCGACCGACTCCGTTCCGGCGAGAACGTCGCCTTCACCGAGACCGCCGTCAACGGCGTGCCGATCACCGAGCGCATCGAGAAGTTCACGCTCGACAACGAGATGCCATCGTGCGCTCCACCGCGCGGGTCGGTCGTCTGACCTCGTCACCTCACCGCCGTCACCTCACCGTGCGGCGATCGACTTGAGCACCCTTGCCGGCACCCCGGCGGCAACGCTGTAGTCGGGGATGTGGCCGGTGACCACGCTGTTGGCACCGATCACGACGTGACGACCGATCACGGCACCGGGCAGGACCACGGTGCCGTGACCGAGCCACGACCCGTCGCCGATCGACACGGGACGCTCGGGCATCACCTGCTTGGAGATCGGTAGATCCCGATCGGCGTATCCGTGGTTCTGATCGGTGATGTAGACGTGGTGCCCGGTCCACACGTCGTCGCCGATCACGATCTGCAGATGGCCGACGATGCCGCTGCCCTTGCCGATCAGGCAGCGATCGCCGACGCTGATCACCGGATCGCTCACCATCTGTTGTCCCGGCACCATCCCCGCCGAGAGCGTCACCTGCGGACCGAACATCGTGGCGCTGCCGATGTGGATGTACTGCTCGTTGAAGATCGTGTTGGGCGGGAAGCAGATCACGCTGCCGGAGCCGAGGCGTCCGAAGCGCTTTCCGCGCCTCGTGTCGGGCCCGATCGCGCCGAGCTCGACCGCCGCCTCCCATGCGCGGATCACCCCTTCGCCGACGGCGCGCTTGGCACCGGTCCGCAGGCGTTGCAACGCACCATTACCGCCAGGCGGCCGTTCGAGCACGAGGCGAGACGCTAGTACCCGACGCCGCACGCGGTTCCTACAGTGGGACGATGACCCAGGTGCTGCCCGCCGGTTCGATCACCGAAGTCGTGGGGTTGCGCGTTGGCCATCATCAGCGCGTCGGGCGGGGTTGGCAGACGGGCACCACAGTCGTGTACGTCCCGGGTGGAGCCACGCCGGGCGTGTCGGTGCGAGGCGGCGGTCCGGGAACCCGTGAGACCGACGCACTCCGCCCCGAGAATCTCGTCGAGAGGATCCACGCGGTGTGCCTCACCGGAGGAAGTGCGTTCGGGCTCGCAGCGGCCGACGGCGTCGTGGCGTGGCTCGAGGAGCGCTTGCTCGGATTCCCGGTCGGCCCGCCGGACAACCTCCAGGGCGTCGTCCCGGTCGTTCCTGCCGCCGTCGTGTTCGACCTCGGGCGCGCCGGGCGATTCGATCACCGACCGACCGCCGAGTTCGGACGACGTGCGATCTCCGCAGCCCGGGTGCGCCAGCTGTCGTGGGGATCCGTCGGCGCAGGGACGGGCGCCCGAGCCGGTGGACTCCAGGGCGGCGTCGGTACCGCCAGCACGACGATCACCCTGCCCACACCGACACCCACCGTCGTGCAGGTCGGCGCTCTCGTCGTCGTCAACGCCAACGGCAGCGCCATCGACGGCGACACCGGGCTGCCCTGGAACGCGACGTCGTTCGGCCTCCGCGCCCCCAGCGCCCGCGATCGTCGACGACTCCTCCGAGCACTCTCCGGGCAGGCGGCCGACCTCAACACGACCATCGGTGTGGTCGCCACGTCGGCCGCCCTGACCAAGTCGGAGGTCTCGAAGATGGCTGACGTCGCTCACGACGGGCTCGCGCGGGCGATCCGCCCAGCGCACTCGATGTTCGACGGTGACACCATCTTCGGACTCGCGCTCGGCGATGACGACATCGGCGACGGTCCGGCAGCGATGCGTTCGACGTCGTCGCGTCAGAGCGCGCTGAACCTCATCCTGCGCGCGGGAGCCGACACGTTCGCAATGGCCTGCACTCACGCAGTGCTCGCCGCCGCCACCGTTGGGGATGCAGCCTCGTACACCGACCTCTGCCCGTCGGCCGCGCCTCGCTAGCGTCCTGGGCGTGGCCACCGCCATCAACTCCCCCGCTGGCCTGCGCGACTGGTCGGACTCCACGCGCCAGCAGGGTCACACGATTGCCCTCGTGCCCACGATGGGAGCGCTGCACCGTGGTCATCTCGAGCTGATCGAGCACGCTGCGCGCCGTGCCGATCGGACCGTCGTCTCGATCTTCGTCAACCCGCTGCAGTTCGGCGAGTCGGG
>JBGTCW010000586.1:0-4663 GCA_041748635.1 Ilumatobacteraceae bacterium
GAAGATCGAGTCGCGCATGGTGTTCGACGGCGGCGCGTATGCGTCCACGTCCTCGGCCGTGCTGATCAACGCCGTGACCCACGCCCAGGGCCCGTACCGCTGCCCGAACGCAGTGGTCGACGGGTACGCCGTGCGCACCAACCATCTGCCGTGCGGAGCGATGCGCGGCTTCGGGGTGGTGCAGGCCTGCTTCGCCCACGAGTCCCAGATGGACCAACTGGCGCTGGCGTGCGGACTCGATCCGGCCGAGATCCGACTTCGCAATGCGATGCGCACCGGCGACACCTTGATCACTGGCCAGCCCGTGCTCAATGTGGCGCCGGTCGAACGATGCATCCGGGAGACGGCGGCGTTGGCGTTGCCCGACGAACCCGTCGGAGGACGGCCGAACGCCGACGGCTCCCTCGACGTGATGAAGCTGCCGGGAGGGGCAGGCCGTACGGCGCAGCGCGGCCACATCGTGCGCGGGATCGGTTGGGGCGTGGCGATGAAGAACCTCATGTACTCCGAGGGCTTCGACGACTACTCGACCGCTCGTTGTCAGCTCACCGACGGCGTCGTGACGCTCAAGTTCGCGACTGCCGAGGTCGGTCAGGGGTTCGTCACGATCGCAGCGCAGATCGCCCGGACGGTGCTCGGCGTCGACGACGTGGTGCTCGATCGCATCGACACCGACGTCGGCTCGGCGGGTTCGACGTCTGCTTCTCGCCAGACGTGGATGAGCGGTGGAGCGGTCGACTCAGCGTGCCGCACCGTTCGCGAGCGGATGTTCGAACACATCGCACGCGTGCACGATGTCGACTCGCTGCGGCTCGCCGTGGAGGGCACCGATGTGGTCGACACGATCTCAGGCTGGCGGATCGCTGTGGCCGAGGCCACCGCCGGCGTGGTGTTCGACGAGACGGTCGAGTACCACCATCCGGCCACCGTCGACCTCGACGAGAACGGGCAGGGGAACTGTCACACGGCGTTCGGCTTTGTTGCCCACCGCGCCGTGGTCGACGTCGACGCTGAACTCGGCCTGGTCAAGGTGGTGCAGATCTGCACGGCCCAGGACGTGGGACGCGCGCTCAACCCGCTGTCGGTGATCGGGCAGATCGAAGGCGGTATCGCGCAGGGGCTCGGGCTCGCCGTGATGGAGGAGATCATCCAGGTCGACGGGATCATCCGCAACGCAAACTTCACCGACTACCTTCTGCCCACGTTCCTCGACATGCCCGACGTCGTGGCGTCGTTGGTGGAGGAACCGGATCCCCACGCGCCCCTGGGGGCCAAGGGAGTCGGAGAGGCGCCGTGTGTGTCGTCGACGCCGGCGATCGTCAACGCGATCCGTGATGCCCTGCGCCAGATCGATGGCGTCGGCAAGCCGCTCGCTCGGGTCCCCGTCCGCCCGAGCGACATCTGCTTGTAGGGGCTCGGCGGCGTATCGTGGGCGGCCATGCCACCCCAGGTCGCCTCGAAGACGGAGCTGTTCAAGCTGTTCCTCGCCGAACAGCGCGATCCGGGTCCGTTCTACGAGAAGTTGGCCGATCGGACGCTCGCGCTGATGGAGCTGCCGCTCGAGGGACGTCGCATCCTCGATCTGGGGTCCGGTCCGGGCCACTACACCGCTGCACTCGAACGTGCCGGGGCCACCGTGATCGCCGTCGATCTCGGCGCTGCCGACATCGCCCAGGTGGTCGAGGCCGACCTGTCGGGCCTGGTTGCCGACGCGGCCCGTCTGCCGTTCCCCGACGCAGCCTTCGACGGGGTGTTCAGTTCGAACCTCGTCGAGCACGTCCCCGACGCCGGTCCGTTGTTCGACGAGATCCAGCGTGTGTTGAAAGTGGGGGGCTGGGCCTGGGTCAGCTGGACGAACTGGTATTCCCCGTGGGGCGGACACTTCATCACCCCGTTCCACTACCTCGGACCAAACCTCGGCTACCGCCTGCACGTCAAGCTGCGCGGTGAGCCGCCGCACAATCGGGTGTACGACGGCCTGTGGCCGGCTCACATCGGCGCCACGATGCGGGCGGCGCAACAGCGATCGGGGTTGAAGATCCGCTCGGCCGTTCCTCGGTACTACCCCTCGCAGAAGTGGATCATGAAGGTGCCGGGCCTCCGCGAAGTCGCATCGTGGAACTGCCTGCTGACGATCGACCGTGTTCCCGGCTAGGTTCCGGGGCCATGTCTGACGAACGCGAAATCATGACGTGGGACGTCTTCGGGACGGCGTCGCGGGCATTGGCCCAGATGGTGGCCGACGACGGGTACGAACCCGACATGGTGCTCGCCATCGCCCGAGGCGGACTGCTGATCGGCGGGGCGATCGGCTATGCGCTCTCGGTGAAGAACGTCTACACGATGAACGTCGAGTTCTACACCGGCGTCGACGAGCGCTTGGAAGTGCCGCGCATCCTGCCTCCGGCGCCCGACTTCGTCGACGTGTCCGATGCTCGGATCCTGATCGTCGACGACGTCGCCGACACCGGCCACACGTTGCGTTCGGTGCAGGAGTTCTGCGATGGCAAGGTCGGCGAGGTACGAACTGGGGTGCTCTACGAGAAGTCGCAGTCGGTCGTGAAGTGCGACTACATCTGGAAGCGCACCGACCTGTGGATCAACTTCCCGTGGAGCGATCAGGATCCGGTTGCGAGGCGCGACTGGTCGGTCAAGGACGCCTGATCAGACGGGGGCGGCGTTCGGGAACGCCCGACGCTGCGCCTGCTTGAGGCGCTCTTCGAGCCGCTTCGGGTGCACGATGCCGAGCAGCTTGCCGTCGTTCCACACGGTGACCACCGGTCGCAGCGGGTTGAGTCGGGGGAGGACCGCCGACAGGTCCTCGTCGAGTGACGCCTTGGCCAGGTTGGAGAACGGCACCATCAGTTGGGTCAACATCGTCACCGATCGATGCTCGGAGGGCACCGCCCAGAGCTGATCTTCCAGGACGAGGCCGCCGAGCGCTCCGTCGTCGTCGACGACCGCCACCGCTCCCGCTGCGCCGAGTCGCTGGCGCTGCCAGATCATCGAGTCGGCGTCCATGTCGGTGCCGGCCTGGGCGATCCCGAAGAAGGTCAGATCGCGGACCTTCACCCCGTCGAGTTGTTCTGCGACGTACGACGCCAAGATCTCCGCACGAGCGTTGAGGGCGATGAAGAACCCGGTGATCATCCACAAGAAACCGAACTGGCCGTTCAACATCATCACGATGCCGACGCCGACCAGGCCCCAACCGAGGACCCGCCCGGCATTGCCGGCGTCGCGCATGGCCCGGTACTTGTCTCCGGTCCGAGCCCACCGGACGGCGCGTACGACGCGCCCTCCGTCGAGCGGTGCCCCCGGCAGCATGTTGAACACGGCGAGCAGGATGTTGAGACCGCCCACCACGGCGAGCACGTTCGACTGCAGTGCGAAACCGGCACCGAGTGCCACCACACCGATCAGCAGGCTGACGGCCGGTCCGGCCACCGCGATCAGGCCGTCAGCCCGCGGGCTCGGTGATTCGCGGTCGAGTCGGGCGACGCCCCCGAGCGCCCACAGATCGATCGACTCGGTGCGCACGCCATAGCGGCGCGCGACCAGTGCGTGCCCGAACTCGTGGGCGAGGATCGATGCGAAGAAGGCGACGGTGGCGACGGCGCCACCGATCGGACCCAGGTTGGCGGAGAACAGCACGCCGAACCACACGGCGACGAAGGCCATGCTCCAGTGCGCACGCACCGGGATGCCAGCGTACGTACCGACACTGATCGAACCAGGGGGCATGGCGGTGAGAACCATATGCGAGGGTGGGACATTCCGCAGGTCAGCCGAACCGGGCGATCCGCTCAGGAGCGTTGTTCGAGGATCACGGTGGCGCAGTTCCGTCCGCTGGCCCCCCAGACACCGGCGCCGGGGAACGTTGCGGCTCCCGTGAGGTACAGCCCCTCGACGGCCGTCTCGTAACGGGTGAGCTCGGGGTTCGCGTTTCGGAACGCAGCGAGTGGTCCGCCGGCGAAGCTGGTGGCGTGACCAGCGGGCAGATGGAAGTCTCGCTCGTACACGTCCGGCGTCATCGCCCGCCACTCGATGATCGAGTCGAGGAACCCGGGTTCGCACAGTCCGGCGAACGCCTCGAGCCAGCGGCGCGGCTCCGATGAACCCGCCCAACCGCCCTGCAGCCCGAACGGCGTGAAGAGTGCCTCGAGCGACAGGACGTGGCGGCCCGGCGGGGCGAGGGTCGCGTCGATCAAGCTCGGCACGTTGACCAGGAGGCCCGGTCGGTTCAGGATGCGCCCCTCGGACATGATCGTCGCACCGCGGTCGATCTCGGCGAGGCTCGGTGCGATCGCAGAGGTCGGCCCGAGCGGTCGGTCGAAGCCCCGCAGGACGGGTGGCGCAGAGAGCACTGCATCGATCTTCGATTCGTAGCCCTCGTCGTGGCGGACGGTCGTCCAGCGTCGCACGAGATCACGCGCTGACGCAGGTGGTTGCTTCAGCCAGCGCAGGAACGTGTCGTGGGGGTTGCAGGCTGACACCACGATCGGGGCGGTGATCTCAGTGGCGTCGACGAGTGCGACGCCACTGACTCGGTCGCCCGCACACAGGATCGTGTCGACGGCGCTCTTGGTTCGCAATGTCCCGCCGCTGGCCTCGAAGGCTGCCAGGAGTGCTGTGGGAAGCATGCCGCTTCCCCCGATCGGGC
>JBGTCW010000587.1:0-2955 GCA_041748635.1 Ilumatobacteraceae bacterium
GCCGACGACCGCCGCCGGGAGCCGACCGGCGGCAGCTCGATCCGCCAACTCGCCGGCGAGCAGATCGGAATCGAGGTGCCACTCGACGTCGTCGCAATCGACGAAACACGGTCGAGCACCGAGATACGTCACGGCAAACGCGCTAGCTCCGAAGGTGAGGGTGCTCACGAGGACGTCATCGCCTGCGGTGACGCCGACGGCCAGAAGCGCCAGATGCAACGCAGCCGTACCGCTGGACAGGGCAGCCACGGCGGTCGCCCCGGTGAGCTGACAGAGTTCGGCTTCGAACTCGTCGATGTCCGGCCCGGCCGGAGCAACCCAACCCGAGTCGAAGGCAGCGAGTAACGCGGCCCGTTCATCTTCGCCGACCTCGGGCGGTGACAGCAAGATGTGCAGCGGTGTCCCGTCGGCCATGGGCTCATTGTTGCAGCTGGTCGAGTGACAGCGCCGACTCCGTTGTCGGTTGGCATTCGACTGCACCGCCCGTGATACTGCTGCGGTGACGACGATGCGGGTGCTCACGGTGTGCACGCACAATCGCACCCGCTCGGTACTCATGAACGACCGGTTGGGACGCCGGCTCATCGAGGCCGGCTGTCAACCGGCCATGGCATCCGCTGGCTTCGCATCTGCCGGCCAACCACCGACCGACATGACCGTGCGTCTCCTCGCAGGATGTGGGCACACGCTTGTCGACCATCGGAGCCGGCTGGTCGACGACACCCTGGTCGAGCTCGCCGACGTCATCGTGTGCGCCGAACGCGACCACGTCATCACCATCGCCGGCCGATATCCCGGCTCGTTCGCACGGACGTTCACCATGCCCGAACTCGCCCGGCTCGGAGAACTCGTCGGGCCGGCGAGTGGCGACCTCCCCGGCTGGCTCGGCCGGATCGGGGCACATCGGCGAACCGGGATGGACTATCTCGACGCCGACGCCAAGGCCATCGGCGAGATCGTCGACCCCACCGGCAGTGCACCGTCGCTCTGGGCTGATGTTTTCGTGCAGATCGACAAGTACGCCATCCGTATCGCACGGGCGATGGCCACGTGAGCGGCCGGTGAACGGATGAACGTTGCGAACGTGGTCAAGCAGGTCAGCATGCTGGCCGACAGGGTCGTTGCGCCTCCGATCGGCATCACGGTGCTGATCTACCACCGGGTGGGCGGCGGAAGCGACAGCCTGGTCGACCTCGACACCGACACCTTCGAAGCGCAGCTCACCCATCTGTCCGAGCATCATCGAGTGCTCAGCATCGACGAGGCCGTGGACGAGCTGACGGCAGTGGATGATCCATCGCACACGCCGCGCGCCGGCGTGGTCATCACGTTCGACGACGGGACCGACGACTTCTGCGAGCACGCCGCTCCGGCGCTCGAACGACATGGTCTGCCAGCGACGCTCTACGTCGCAACCGAATTCGTCGACACCGGCAGCGACTTCCCGTGGGGAGCTCCACCGACCACGTGGGCCGCCCTCCGCGAAGCAACGCGATCGGGCCGCATCACGGTGGGTTCACACACTCACTCGCACTGGCTGCTCGATCGACTCGATCCGTCGGAGGTTGCTGCCGACCTCGACACGTCGATCCGACTGATCGAGGACAACCTGGGCTCGACCCCTGAACACTTCGCGTACCCCAAGGCGGTCGGCGGTTCGGTCAAGGCCGACATCGAGATCCGACGGCGGTTCCGCTCTGCAGCGTTGGCCGCCAGCCGGGTCAACCGCCCCGGGCCGACGACCGATGTCCTGCGGCTGTGGCGGACCCCGGTGCAACGCACCGACGACGCCACCGTCTTCGCAGCGAAGGCGGCCGGCGGGTTGCGTCTCGAGGGAGAACTGCGGTCGCTGGTGGCCCGAGCCCGATACCGGGGCGCACGGACGTGACGCGTCGTCGCGCCGTCCCAACCATCCCACCGAAGGTCGTGCATCTGACGACGACCGACATGAGTCTGGATTGGTTGCTCGGCCCGCAGCTCCGTGCGTTCGCTGCTCACGGCTACGAGGTGGTGGGAATGTCGGCTCCCGGCCCGCACGTCGAGCATCTCGAGTCGATGGGTATTCGCCACGTCGCCGTCCCTGCGTTCACCCGCTCGAGCAATCCGCTTCAGGATGTCAGGGCGTTCTGGCAACTCGTGCGCCTCCTTCGGGCCGAACGACCCGACGTGCTGCACACACACAACCCGAAGCCTGGCATCCTCGGCCGGATTGCCGGCCGAGTGGCGGGGGTTCCCCGCATCGTCAACACCCAGCACGGCATCTACGCCCAGCCGGAAGACACGTGGCGCCGCCGGTGGCCGGTGTACGCCGCTGAGCGGATCGCCGCAGCGTTCGGCGACGTGGAACTCGTGCAGAACCCTGAAGACGTCGACACGCTCGTGGACCGGCTGCGTGTGCCGCGTCGCAAGGTGCGCTTCCTCGGAAATGGCATCGATCTCGATCGATTCGACGCGACGCGACTCGACCGCGACGATCCCGACGCCAGGCCCCGGTTGCGCGGTGAGTGGGGAATCGCTCCCGACGACATCGTCGTCGCAACGGTGGGGCGACTGGTGCGCGAAAAAGGCATCATCGAACTCCTCGATGCGGCTGAACGGTTGCGCGAACACGGGACATCGGTGCGCTTCGTCGTCGTCGGCCCCACCGATCCCGACAAGGCGGACTCGGTCCCCGAGGCGATGATGCGTCGAGCCGTGGAGAGCGGGGTCGTGTTCGCGGGACAACGCACCGACATGGCCGAGTGCTACCGGGCCATGGACGTTTTCGTCACCGCAAGTTGGCGTGAGGGCTTCCCTCGCAGCGCCATGGAGGCGGCAGCGATGGGGTTGCCGACCGTTGCAACCGACATCCGCGGCAATCGACAGGTTGTGCAAGACGGCGTCACGGGAGACCTCGTGGCGTTGCGTGATGCTGCTGGCCTCGCGGCGGCAATCGGCCGGCTCGTCGACGACGCC
>JBGTCW010000588.1:0-1535 GCA_041748635.1 Ilumatobacteraceae bacterium
GTGATCGCGGCCGGAGTCGGTGGCGCGCCGGCGATCGACCTCGCGATGCTCGCCGGGCCGTCGATCGTCGCCGCAGCGGCGGTGATGGCAGCGGAATTCGGGCGCCAGTACGTGCAGGCGTCGGCCTACGGCGACGAGGAGCGCTTTCCGCTGCGCCTGCCGGTCGGCGCCGGTCTGGCCGCAATCGCCACGTGGGTCCTGTGGGCGCCGACGGTGATCGCCGGACCGTTGCTCCTCGCGGCGCAATCCTGGATCGCCGGGGTGGCCCTGTGCCTCGTGGCGATCGCTGGTGCGGTGCTGCTCGGCCCGCGTTGGCACCGTCTCTCGAGACGCTGGTTCGTGCTCGTGCCCGCCGGCGTGGTCGTCCACGACCCCGTGGTGCTGGCGGACACCTTCCCACTTCGACGAGCGCAGGTGGCGTCGATCGGGCTCGCCCCCGCCGACACACAGGCCGCCGATCTGTCGGGACCTGCGAGCGGCTACGCGATCGAAGTCGCCACCACCGAGTCGGTGACGACGGTGCTCGCCTTCACGCCGTCGGCGCCGAACGGCACGGCGATCCACCTGCGATCGTTCCTGATCGCACCGAGCCGACCCGGCCGCGTGCTCCGATCGGTCGGCGCTCGCAACCTGCCGACGGCCTGACGACAGCCCAGCGGTCAGGCAGCGATCATCGACAGATGCCTCCGCCGAGCACCCGGGTGTTCGTGGGGTCGTAGGCGACGACGCTCTGGCCAGGAGCGATCCGGCGCTGCGGTTCGTCCCAGTGCACCACGAGCGAGCCGGCGACGACCTCGATCGACGCCGGATGTGCTCGACCGTGTGCGCTGCACTGCACGAGCACGGCAGCCGGCGCGTCGACCCCGACCGGGCCATCGACCCAGCTCATCTGGTCGACCACGATCTGGTCGCGCAGCAGGTCGGCGTCGTCGCCGACGGTCACCGTTGCCGCCGCGACGTCGACGTCGAGCACATATCGCTTCGGGCCGCCGCCGGGGAGGCCGATGCCCTTGCGCTGGCCGATGGTGATCAACTCGACGGCGTCCACCACGCCGACGGGGCTGCCTGCGGTGTCGACGACCGTGCCTGGTCGAAAGCCGATGCGGTCACCGAGGAACGCCGTTCGGCCACCGTCGGAGGTGATGAAGCAGACGTCCTGGCTGTCGGGCTTGGTGGCCGTGCGCAGGTCGATCGATGCGGCGAGCGCGCGCAGGTCGGTTTTCTGCATCGAACCAACCGGGAACATGGTGCGAGCGAGCTGCGCCTGGTCGAGCATGTGCACGACGTAGCTCTGATCCTTCGCGCCGTCCGCTCCCCGCTCGAGCGTGTAGCTGCCGTCGGTGCTCCGGCCGATGTTGGCGTGGTGGCCGGTGGCCACGGCATCGAAGCCCAGCAGGTCGGCACGCTCGGCGAGACGAGCGAACTTGACCGATCGATTGCACTCGATGCACGGATTCGGCGTGATGCCACGGGAGTGAGCATCGACGTACGGCGCGACGACGTGCTCGTCGAAGTCGTCACCGAAGTTGAACACG
>JBGTCW010000589.1:0-2646 GCA_041748635.1 Ilumatobacteraceae bacterium
CTGCTCGCCGTTCGGCGCAGCGGCGACGAACTGGCCCAACGCGCCGCCGAGCACGCCTCGACCACCGAGTCGTTGCAACTCGCCATCGACGCCGCCGTACGCGGCGCCGTCACCGAGGCTCGGCTGCAGGCCTCGAGCGAACGCGACGCCGCCGTCGCCGCAGCACTCGAGCAGACGGCGATCATGCAGCGCGAGCAGTTCGGCATGCTGGCGCAGACGGCCCGCGAGCAGACCACGTCCGAGCTCGCGTCGAAGAAGGACGTCATCGACTCCCGGCTCGACCAGGTGCATGCCGAGATGCGCACGGAGCTGACGAAGCTCAGCGAGATGGTCGTCAAGCTCGGCAACTCCAGCGCCGAGAACTTCGGGCAGGTCACCAACTCACTCCAGGCCCACGCCGAGATCGCCAGCACGCTCGCCGACTCCACCCGGGCGTTACGAGAAGCGCTGGCGAACCCACAGGCCCGCGGCCAGTGGGGCGAGCGGATGGCCGAGGACGTGCTGCGCCTCGCCGGGTTCATCGAGAACCTGAACTACGTCAAGCAGACCCAGATCGAAGGTGGCACCGGCCGCCCCGACTACACGTTCCCGATGCCCAAGGGTCATGCGCTGTACATGGACGTCAAGTTCCCGATGGCCTCCTACCTGCGCTATCTCGAGGTCGACACCAATGCCGAGCGCGAAGTACACCTGAAGCGGTTCCTTGCCGACGTGCGCCTCCGCGTGAGGGAACTCGCCAAGCGCGACTACGCCGGCGAGAGCGACACGCCGTCGGTCGACTACGTGCTGCTGTTCATCCCGAACGAGCAGCTCACCGGGTTCATCCACGAACACGACGCCGGCCTCATCGACGAAGCGATGGGCCAGAAGGTCGTGCTGTGCTCGCCCCTCACGCTCTTCGCCTTCCTCGGCGTGATCCGCCAGGCGTTCGAGAGCCTGGCCGTCGAGGAGACCAGTACCGAGATCCTGCAACTGCTCGGCACATTCTCCACCCAGTGGCGCAAGTACAACGAGCAGGTCGACTCCGTGAAGAAGAAGTTCGACCAGGTCGACCGTGCCTTCGAGCAGCTGAGCGGCCCCCGCCGCCGCCAGCTCGAGAAGCCCCTTCGCCAGCTCGACGAACTGCGCCTGCAACGAAACCTGCCCGTCGACGGGGAGCTCTTCGCCACACCCATTGCGTCCGATCACGACGCCGACGACGACGCCGAGACGCCTCCGGGCGGCACGATCCGGATGCTGGGCGCATGACGGGTCGGTGCCGGACTGATTGAATCGGGCCCGTGAGCCAGCCCGCGTTCGACTTCGGCGACGACGAACTCGACGACGCCGCGAACCCGACCTACACGGTCGGTGAACTCGCCGACGCCATCAACGAGACGCTGCGCCGGGGTTTCGCCGACGGGGTGTGGGTGCGCGGCGAGATCACCGGATGGAGCGACCGCGGCCAGCACGCCTACTTCACACTCGTCGACGACGACGGTGACGGCGCGAGTCGAGCGGTCGTGAACGTGCAGTTCTTCGCCAACTCGCGGATGCGGCTGCGGCCCATGCTGAGCAAACATCGGCTACGTCTCGGCGACGGCATGAAGGTCCGCGTCTTCGGCTACCTCGACTACTACGCGCCGAACGGACGAATCGGGCTGAAGATGACGGGCATCGACCCTCGCTACACGCTCGGCGACATCGCTGCGTCGCGCGACGAGGTCATCCGCCGACTCGTTGCCGACGGCCTGCTCGACGCCAACAAGCGCCGACCTCTCTCGCCGATCCCGCTGCGCGTCGGCGTAGTCACCAGCGTGGGCACGGCGGCGTGGCACGACTTCCACGATGAGCTCCAGCGCAGCGCGATGGGATTCACGCTCACGGTGATCGATACACGGGTTCAGGGAGAATTCGCCGAGGAGATGGTCGCCACCGCCCTGACAACACTGTCGCGGCGCGTCGACCTCGACGTCCTCGTGATGATCCGCGGTGGCGGTGCCCGCAACGAGCTCGCCGTGTTCGACGCCGAGCGAATCGCCCGGGCCATTGCGTCTTCGCCGATCCCCGTGTTCACCGGTCTCGGACACGAGGTCGACCGCAGCGTCGCCGACGACGTCGCACACACCACCCTCAAGACACCGACGGCCTGTGCGGGCGAACTCATCGCGCTCGCCGCTCGCTACCGGTCAGACACCGAAGCAGCCTTCGGTGCGATCGTTCGCGCGAGCAGCCAGTCGCTCGCCGTGGCGACCAACGACCTGTCCGAGACCGCCCATCGCATCGCACGCCGCACGCACGCCGCCGTCGAGCGCGCCGACGAACGACTCGGCATGCGGGTCGACTCGCTTGCGCGTACCGCTCCGGCCGTTCTCGAACGGGCCGACCGACGCCTCGTCGACGCCCAACAACGAGTGGCTGCTCGGGCTCGATCGATCATCGAGCGATCGAGCGACCGTCTCGATGTCATCGCCGCCCGCGTCGCCGCGGTCGACCCGGCGGTTCAGCTCGCTCGTGGGTGGTCGATCACCCGCGATGCCGACGGCGCCGTCGTGCGCTCGATCGAGCAGGCCACCGACGGCGCCCTGCTCGTGACCGAACTCGCCGACGGCACCATCTCCAGCACCGTGACCAGCACCTCCCCATGAAGGAATGCCATGACTGACA
>JBGTCW010000590.1:0-9309 GCA_041748635.1 Ilumatobacteraceae bacterium
TGTCACGCGCCGGACGGCCGCTCGTCTGGTTCGACCGGCGCAGCCACCATCTGGTCACCTTCCCCGGGGCCGCGGACGCATCGTGGGCCGACGCGCTCGTGGCGCTCGTCAAGGACGATCGGCTGCGCTCGATCGAGGTGCGCAAGATCGACGGCGATGGACTCACCGATGCGCCGCCGGGCCTTCTGCAGACGCTCCGTGACGCCGGTTTCGTCGACGGCTATCGCGGCCTGACCTATCGGGCCTGACCTGTGCAGCGGTCCGGCGGAAGCGCCGCGCCGTGCCTGGTCAGGGGGCGATCGGGCCATCGATGTTGGAGCGACCGGCTCGCGGGGGTAGGGCTGGAGGTACGCAACCGACATCCGAGGAGGATGACCAATGCTGACCATGACCCACCCCGCTGCCACCATGTTGACCGACGTTCGGTCGCAACAGGGAATTCCTGATGATGCGCTCTTGAGGGTGGCGCCGGCGACCGACGGCGAGCAGGGCATCGCGCTCGGATTCGTCGATGCGCCGATGGACGGCGATCAGACTGCCGACGCGCATGGTCTGGCGTTCTGCGTCGCCCCGGAAGTCGCCGACGCGCTGTCGGCCGCCATGCTCGACGTTCAGGATCCCGGCACCAATTCGACCGGCGCCGCGCACCTCGTCATCGTTCCGGCCGACTGATCGGTCGACGCGGCTCAGGTCGACGTACTCAACTCGACCGACTCAGGCCGGCGGAGCAACCGACGTATCGGACACCCAGTTGCCGTGGAAGCCGAACGGCACCCGCTGGGGGAGTTGGATCCGAGCGACCTCGGCGCCGGCGATGTCCTGTGCATCGAGGATGCACAGCTCGCTGGCGTCGGTCGCCGGGTCGTAGACGACGGTGAGAATCCAGGCGTCGTCCTCGGCCGTGCCATCGGCCTTCGGGACGACGACGGGCTCGGCGCCACCCCGACCGGCGCCGAACTCGTGCGCGTTGAGGGGATGGAACACGTAGCACGGCTCGACGTCGCACCAGATGATGTCGTCGGCGCCGCCAGTGCGCGGCAGCAGTCCCACGCGGGCCGGACGGTCGGGCGCCCAGGTGAACAGCCAGTGGTAGGCCATCGCGTGCAGCTCGCCCGTTGCCGGGTCGTACTTGGGATGGGCGGAGAATCCGTTGGGGAGCGTGCCGAACAAGCGGTTGGTGCCGAGCGAATCGAGCTCGTCGCCGAGTTCCACCGGCGACGAACCGGCCTCGACCATCGCCCACGTGGTACCAGCGAAGCCGCCGACGTTGGTGTTCGGCGACATCCCGTCGTCGCCGGCCACCGAACGGTTCCGATACCACCCGGGCGCGCCCGCCACCACCCCGTTCGCGTGACGGTTTGGATGGAGCGCCCCATCCGGACTGTCACGTGAACGGTCAACCCTGGGGGTCCGGTCAGTCCTTGGGGTGGACGGCGCGGAGGCCGGCCCAGGCGAGACCGGCGACGACACGGGCGATCTCGTCCGGATCGAACTCGTCGCCGCGCTCGACCAGCAGCCGGCTTGCGCCTTCAGCCATGCCGACGAGCGAGTGGGCGATCGTGGTGCGGTGGCGCTCGTCGATGTCGACCGCGATGAGCGGTGCGACGGCCTTGGCCGCCTCGGCGGTGATCTTGGTGACGGCGGCATTGAACTCGTCGTCGCGGCGGGTGCCGGAACCGAACAGGAACCGGAAGCCGTCGTGATCCTCGGCGACCCAACGGAAGTACGCGCGGAATCCGAGTTCGGTCTGGCTCTTGCCGTCGGTCGCTTCCGCGGCCGCCTTGGCGATGTTGGCGAGCAGTCGACTGCCGACTTCGTCGATCAGCGCCTGGTAGAGATCGCGCTTGGAATCGAAGTGTTGGTACAACACCGGCTTGGTCACGCCGACCGCATCGGCGACGTCGTTCATCGAGGCGCCGTGGAAGCCGTGGGTCGCGAAAACTTCGAGCGCGACGTCGAGGATCTGCTCTCGGCGGGCGGTGGCGGTGAGTCGAGGTGACATGGGTTACCGCATGGTAACGCCGTGTCCGCCGTCGCGGAATTCGCTGGCCGGTGGCTCAGAAACCGCGTTCGCGATCGTCGCGCTCGGCGGCCTTGACCGCATAGCCGACGATGATCGACGGGGCGAGCAACACGCACCCGATCACGAACGAGATGATCACCAGGTTGGCCATCGTCGACGAGAAGCCCACGGCGAAGGCGATGATGAACAGCGCCATCGCCAGCGCCACGAAGAGGTAGCCGACGCGATTCGCGAGCAGGGTCCACTTCGCCACCTGGGCCCGGCGGACTCGGATCTGATCCACGTCATCGGGGATGGCAGGAGGGTTCGACATACAGTCCCCTCATGCTACGAGCGCATCGGTGTCGGTCATGACGGTCGGCTTCACCCACGACGGTTTGGTGGCGATCATCACGCTCGACCGACCGTCGCGACGCAATGCAATCGATCACGCCACGCTGCTCGAACTCCTCGACGTGCAGGCGGCGATCGCGGCCCGGACGCCCGATGCCACACGATGCGTCGTGCTCACCGGTGCGCCACCGGCGTTCAGCGCAGGCGCCGACCTGAACGGTGTCGACGCGGGACAGTTCGCAACGGATCTCGCAGCGGTGTTGCGTGGCTTCGGCGAGTTGGCGGTGCCGGTGATCGCAGCCATCGACGGTCCTGCCTTGGGGGCAGGCGCGCAGCTGGCGATCGCCACGGATCTGCGGGTCGCAACGCCGCACAGCATGCTGGGTGTTCCGGCGGCGAAGCTCGGCCTCGTGGTCGATCACTGGACCATCCGGCGGCTGGCATCGGAGTTCTCACCGCCGATCGCCCGGGCAATGCTGCTGGCCGCGCAGACCTACACCGCCGAGCAACTGCACGTCACGGGTGGCATCCATCGCCTCGGTGGACTCGACGATGCGGTCTCGTGGGCCCACGAGTTGGCGGGTCTTGCGCCGCTGACGATCGCCGGCCACAAGATCGGCCTCGAACATGCGCAGGGCGAACCGGGTCCCGACGAGGAATTCGAGACCGCTCGCAGCGCGGCCTGGGCCAGCGCCGACGCCGACGAAGGACGAGCAGCGTTCCTCGACAAACGCCCCGCACGCTTCACCGGTGACTGAGTGTCGGTTGGCCCGTGGGCCGCAAGTGTTCGCTGTTTCGCCCGGTTGCCAGATGTATCACGTCCGTCATACTGACGGACACGGCGAAGGCAATCTCGGTTCGACTCGACGACGACGCACAGCGGGCTCTGCGCATCCTGGAAGCTACGGGTTTGAGTCAGTCCGCTGCGATCAGATCTGCACTCTTGGCATCGGCGGAACGGGTTCGCAAGCACAGCGAAGTCGCGGTTGAGGCAGCCGCGTTGGAGGCCGGCGACATCGATCGGGCCGAGATGCTCTCGATTGCGTCCATGATGGAGTCGATGCGTGCAGCGCGGTGAGGTCTACCGCTTCAAGGTTCCCAAAGGCATCGGGCACGAGCAGCAGGGCGAGAGTTTCGGTGTGATCGTGCAGGCCGATGCATTGTTGCCTCGGTCGGTGATCCTCGTCGCGCCGACATCGGCAAGCGCACGCCCCGCCTCGTTCCGTCCCGAGGTATCCATCGCAGGCGCGTCGACACGAGTGCTCGTCGAACATCTCGGCGCAGTCGATGTGCAGCGACTCGGCCGCCGTGTCGGGCTGCTTGCAGCCGAGGAGATGTGGGCGATCGATGAAGCATTGGTGACCGTGCTCGACCTCGATTGAGAATGCGACCTTCGAGCCAGCTTCGAAGGACGAGCGAAGTTCCATGAGACTCCCGCTGCCTGACGCTGCGCTAGAGGTTCGGTGGCAGCAGTCGGTTGACGTTCTGGAAGAAGAAGTACAGCGTGACGGCGAAGGGCACGATGCCGACGAGCAATCCGACCCAGTCGCGTTTGGCGCGCTTGCTGATGAGGTACGACAGCGCGCCGACCGCTGCGAGCAGCAGGCCCCACAGGCCCACCTGGGCGTTGGCGCCGGGATCGCTGAACCAGCCTTCCGAGAACGCGTCGGCGATGCCCTGATCGATCTGCTCGTCGTCGGGTCCGACGGCAGACTCAGCGCCGTCGTCGGGGGTCGAATCGGACGTGACTGCCGGATCGTCGTCAGCAGCGATCGGGTCGTCGTCATCGCTGGCCGGGATCGTCGGATCGACGACGGTGTTGGCGGGGTCGGGATCGGCGGTCGGCGTCTCGTCGCGCGGTCGGCCGTAGTTGAGCATGGCTTCGGTGACCAGCCCGGTCGTGGCCGCCTCGTCGAGTTCGGCGAACACGATGATCCGCTCGCGAGCGGTGTACTTCGGATGACACGACGTGAGCGTGAGCGTCGCCCTGGTCCAGTCGGTCGTGGCGACGACCTGATAGTCGCTCGGTGACACGATCTGCTGACCCGTGACCCGGTAGACGAAGCGCCCCGCCAGCGTCGTGACGACGATCTCGTCACCGTTCTCGAGCTTGTCGACGTCGAAGAACGGCTGGCCGTAGGTGGTGCGGTGGCCGGCGATCGCCGCATTGCCGAGTTGCCCCGGCAGTGGCGTGTCGGGATAGTGACCCGGCCCCTTCTTGAGGTCGCTGGTGTTCACGCCGGCGACCACGATCTTGTCGACGCCGAGGGTGGGCATCTCCAGCCGAGCGATCGGATCTCCCTCGGCGACGGCGAGCCCGTCGAGCGACGTGTCGGGAGCCTCCGGCACGGACGACCCCACGGGGGTACTCGCCTCGGGCGTGCTTGCATCGGGGGTCGTGTCCGGGGTCGTGTCGGTCGTCGGGCTCGGGTCGGGTTGCGTGTCGGCCACGGTGGTTTCGGGTGCCGAGGTCGCCAGGAGCTCCTCGAACTCGTTCTCCAACGCGTTCTGCGCCCTGGCGGTCTCGATACCGGTGCCCCACAGCTGATAGGCGACGAAGCCGAACATCAACAGCCCGGTCGCGATCAGCGTCCTGCCGATGCCACCGATCCACCAACGCCAGTCTTTGGGTGGGCGCGGACGGTCGAACTTACGCACCCGCGCCGGGCGCGGGGATGGTGATTCGACGTCGGACACGGCCTCGAAGCTACCTGCGCGCCGCCACTCGCCGATCGCGGTCGCAGGAGTTGACGAACACTTCACGACCTAGCGTGTCGCCCATGTCGGTCGTGGACCTCGATGACGCGGTCGCCGTCCTCGGATCCTTCCCCGCCCTCGCCGGTGCGACGTTGCGCGTCGAGCAGGGCGAGATCGTTTTGCTCCGCGGGCCGAACGGGGCGGGCAAGACCACGCTGCTGCGGCTGTGCGCCGGCCTGCTGCCTCTGGTGCGCGGCACCGGCAGCGTGCTCGGCTTCGACCTCACGCAGCACCGGGAATCGATCCGACGAACCGTCGGGCTGCTCGGGCACCAGAACGGGCTCTATCTCGATCTCACCGTCGCCGAGAACGTCCGATTCTGGGGCTCGACCGTGGGCGCAACCGACGCCGAGATGCACGCCGCGATGCAGCGCCTCGATCTCGCCGGGCGACTCAACGACGTCGCCGTCAGCCGCTTGTCGGCGGGTCAGAAGCGACGCACGGCGATTGCGTGCCTCATCGCCCGGCGGGCGCAACTGTGGCTGCTCGACGAACCACACGCCGGGCTCGATGCAACGGCTCGCGACGAACTCGACGAGACCTTGCGCCAGGCCGCCGCCGCAGGTGCGACCATCCTCATCGCCAGCCACGAACTCGATCGTGCCGGGATCCTTGCAACGCGCACGGTCGACGTCGTCGCTGGTCGTGTGCACGACGTCGTTCCCGACGCGGTCCCCGGAGACCTGGGCGCGGGGGACTGCGTGCCGGGCGACGGGAGCGAGGGTTGAGCGTGGTGCGGATCGCCCGGCTGGTGGCGGCGAAAGACCTGCGTATCGAGTGGAACAGCCGGGTGTTCGTCAACCAGGTGCTGCCCTTCGCTGGCGTCACGATGGTGATCTTCGCGTTCGCGCTCGACGCCGATTCGGTGCTCCAACGGGTGGCGCCGGGCCTGGTTTGGCTCGCCACGATGTTCGCGATGCTGCTCCTCGTGCAGCGGGCGTTCGCCGTCGAAACCGCCGACGGTGCGCTCGACGCTCTCCGCGTCGCCGGTATCGATCCGCGAGCGATCTACCTGGGCAAGGCCATCGCACTCGGCGTGCAACTGTTCGTGCTCGAAGCCGTGCTGCTGCTGGCCGCAGTCGTCCTGTACGGCCAGACCATTCCGGTCGACGGCGGCGTGCTGCTCGTCACAACCATGATCTCCGCGACGTGCGGGCTGGCCGCGGTCGGTACCCTGTACGGAGGCCTTGCCGCAGGATTCACGGGTCGCGAGACGTTGCTCCCGCTGCTCACGTTTCCAGCGGTGGCGCCCGTCCTGATCGGAGCAACACGAGCGGTCGAAGCAGCGCTCGGCACGGCAGGTGCGGTGGTGTCGGACGGCTGGCCCTGGGTGGGCCTGCTGGTCGTCTTCGCCGTGGCCTTCGGTGTCGGCGGTGCACTGGCATTCGGACCGTTGATCGACGAATGACGCCACGACCGCATCGACCAACCCACTGCAGGAATCGCACATGACGACCACTGACCCCACGCTCACCGGTGATCACCCCGACGCAACCGAGCAGCAGTCGCGTGCCGGTACCGGCACTCGGGGCACGAGGATCATCGGGATCGCCACCATCATCTCGATGGGCTGGCTCGTGGCCTTCGGTCTGGGCTTCTCGCCGGAGGATCGAGACCAGCGCGAGAGTGTCCGGCTGCTGTACGTGCACGTGCCGACCATCTGGATCGCCTATCTCGCGTTCATCGTCACCGCCGTGTCGTCGGCGGTCTACTTCTTCGGCAAGTCGAAGTCGCTGGGTTGGGACCGCCTTGCCGGTGCCAGCGCCGAGATCGGCACCGCCTTCGTGGCGGTGACCCTGGTGATCGGTTCCATGTGGGGCCGTCTCACCTGGGGCGTGTTCTGGCAGTGGGACGCCCGACTCACCACCACGGCACTGCTGTTCGTCACCTACATCGGCTACCTCGCCGTGCGGCGTCTCGGCGGAACACACGAACAGCGAGCCCGTCGCAGCGCCGTGATCGGCATGATCGCCGTGCTCGAGATCCCGCTCGTGCACTGGAGCGTGCGTCTGTGGCGCAGCCTGCACCAAGAGGCGACGGTGCTCGGCACCGACGGCGACGTCAGCATCCGCGGCCTCATGCTGTTCAGCCTGTTCGTCGGCGTCATCGCGTTCACGCTGTTGTACCTGTGGCTCGTGATCCACCGCACGCGGGTGATGGCGATGGAGGATCTGCTCGACGAGCGGGGGCTCGACGACGCGCTCGCCGCCCGCCACGCCGAGGTCGATGCCCCCCGGCAGGGAGCCGTCTGATGGAGGACGCCGGATTCATCATCGGTGGCTACCTGCTCACGTTCGCGACCGTGTCGTTCATGGCGTGGAGGGTGCTCCGCGCCGGGAACCGACTCGGAAAACAGGTGCCTGACGACGAGAAGCCCTGGCGCTGAGCGACCAGAATGAACCCGACATGAACGATCTCGATCTCTCGCCTCGCAACCCGGTGCCAGCGGCTCCGCCCGTCCGCAAGCGTCGCAATTGGCTGGCGGTTGGTGTGCTGGTGGCCGTCGTCGCCGCGGGCGGCGTGATCGTCACGCAGTTCCTCACCCAGGCCGTCGACTACTACTGCAACGTCGACGAGATCGGGCAGCGCAGCGGGTGCGACGAGGATCGGCGTATCCGGCTACAGGGCACGGTCGACGAGGGCTCGGTCGAACGCATCGCCAACACCACGGCGTTCACGATCTCGTTCAACGGTGAGACGATCCCGGTGAGCTACGACGGTGAGCCGGGCGGCATCTTCAAGGAATGCATCCCCGTCGTGGTGCACGGCGTCATCGAGGGCGGGGCGCTGCTCGGCGACCGAGTCGAGGTGAAGCACTCCGACGAGTACGTCGCCGTCAACGACGAACGCGTCGCCGACGCCACGACTGCTGGCTGCCCGGACCCTTCCACCCTGTGATGTTGTTCGCCGCGAGCATCAACTCGGCGCTCGGTCGAGCCGGTCTGCTGCTCATGCTGGCCGCCTCGGTCTTCGGTGCGCTCGCGGTGCTCTACGGCATCCGTCGCGGCGACCGCAAGCTGCTCAAGCAGGGTCCGTTGTACGCGTGGATCGCGTTCGGCGGGATCGTGTTGGCCGTGGTGATGATGCAGCGCGCGCTGATCACCCGCGACTTCTCGCTCGCCTACGTGCAACAGGTCGGCTCGGCCGACACGCCGATGCTGTACAACATCGCCGCGATGTGGTCGGCGCTCGAAGGGTCGATCCTGCTGTGGGCGCTCGTGCTCGCCGGATTCACCGCCGCAGTCGCGTGGCGATTCCGCGGCCGCACCGACGACGTGCTCGTCGGGTGGGCGCTGATCGTGATGTTCGTCGTGTCGGCGTTCTTCGCCATGTTGAGTTTCGGTCCGGCCGACCCGTTCGCGGCAGGCGCGCCCGGGATCACGAGTGGGCCGGGACCGAACCCGCTGCTGCAGAACCACATCCTCGTGTTGTTCCACCCGCCCATCCTGTACCTCGGCTACATCGGCTTCACCGTTCCGTTCGCCTTCGCGATTGCGGCCCTCGTCACCGGCCGTCTCGGCGAGGGATGGCTGATGGAGACCCGGCGATGGGCGCTGTTCTCGTGGGCGTTCCTCACGATCGGCATCCTGCTCGGAGGCTGGTGGAGCTACGAGGTGCTCGGCTGGTCCGGCGTGTGGGCGTGGGACCCGGTCGAGAACGCGTCGTTGCTGCCGTGGCTCACCGGCACCGCCTATATCCACTCGGTGCTCGTGCAGGAACGGCGCGGCATGTTGCGGGTGTGGAACCTCAGCCTCCTTGTCGCCACGTTCGCCCTCACCATCCTCGGCACGTTCCTGACGCGTTCGGGCGTTCTCAGCTCGGTGCACGCCTTCGGCGACGGCCCCGTCGGCAACTGGCTGCTCGGCTTCTTCGGGCTCGTTGTGGTGGTGTCGCTCGGCCTGATCGCCTGGCGCGGCGACCAGCTCCGTTCGCCGGGCTCGATCGACTCCCCGCTGTCGCGCGAGGGCTCGTTCCTCGCCAACAACGTGCTGTTCACCGTGTGGGCGTTCATCGTGCTGCTCGGCACGCTGTTCCCGCTGCTCGTCGAGGCACTGCAAGACCGTCAGACCCTCGTCGGCGCGCCGTACTTCGACACCCTGTCGCAACCGATCGGCCTCATGCTGCTGTTCCTGATGGGTGTCGCCCCCGTGCTGCCGTGGCGCAAGGCGTCGGCCGAGTTGCTGCGGACCCGTCTG